>NZ_JAVFHM010000275.1:0-118241 GCF_041954005.1 Priestia sp. BR_2
GCTTTCTTTTTCACTTCTACTGGATAGCTGACTCTCGTTGCCAACGCAAAAACACCTCCATAGTTGTCCCCATATCTTACGACATGGTTGCATTCTCTTGAAGGTGTTTTTAATCTGTCTCACGTTATGGGGTCAGTCCCGAGCTTCCTGCATAGATTATATCATATTCAGACGGTCTCACTGCTGCTGAAGCCATCGGATGGCAGCAAGCTTTTCCCGCTGCTATAGCAAACGGCAACGTGTTGCGGTTTTACGCTTTCCACTCGACCCATTGGCCATCCTGCGGAATTTCGATTCGCGAGCCAAGGCCTTCAGCTGCCAGACGACCGGACAGCGCTTCTCTTGTCACTAGGCAGTGGTTGATGGCTTCCATATGGACCGCAACGGCCTTCGTATATGGAGCATACCGCAGCAGTTCGACCACATCGTCCTCATCCATGATGATCGGGTCCCCCGCGAGAAACCGGGCGCCGCCGGCATTGACAACCGTCATATCGGGCTTATGTGCATCGAGCGCTTCTTTCACTTCATCGCACCAGATGGTATCGCCCGCTATATAAAGCGTCGGGTGTCCTTCTGCTTTCAGAATAAAGCCGGATACCTGCCCCATCATCTGGCCGATCTCACCGGTTCCATGCCGGCCGCCGGTTCGGATGATCGAGATTCCTTCATATTCCAAGGATTCCGATACTGCCGTCACGGACGCAAAACCCTGTGAAGATAAGGTATCCTCATCTCCCGGTTGGCACAGGATCGGCGTTGACTTCGGCAGTGCGTCGATCGCGTCTTGATCCCAGTGATCCGGGTGCAGGTGCGTGACCAGCACCGCGTTCGGACGGAGCTTGTCAGCCATGGAGAACGGCAGCGGGACAAGCGGATTCCGTCTGTCATTCGCGGAGTTGAAGACGGGCGGGTTCGCCTTGGCATCGCTAAACATCGGATCGACCAGCAGTTCAAGATGGGCGTACTGTATTCTTAACGTAGCATTACGTATAAGCTGAAGTTTCACTTTCATTTCCCCTTTGTTTCAATTAATATGGTTCTTAAACCCATTATAGAGATCGCTATAATTCCTGCCTACGGCTTCGTGAAAGGAATTAGGGGAACTCACTTTCATCGTGAAAGGAACATTCGCATGCCAAGCGCTCATGAATTCGACGAAGTCGATCTTCGCATATTGCAGCACCTGCTCGAGGATGCAAGCCTGTCTCACAAAGCGATCGGACAGCGGGTGCATTTGACGGGACAAGCCGTCGGGGCCCGCGTTCGCAAGCTGCAGGATCTGGGTGTCATTGAAGGCTTTACGCTTCGTTGGAATCCGGACAAAATCGGTCTGACCGTACACGCTTTTGTCACCGTGTTCTTGGCCTTACATACGGCTCACTCTCCTTTCCTGTCCTTTATTCAGTCGCACGACATGGTCGCCGAAACCCACCGCGTCAGCGGTGAGGGCTGTTATTGGCTCAGGGTACGGGCGGGTTCGCCCAAGGATTTGAACGATTTTCTGGAAGAGCTTCTGAAGTACGGGAATTATAAAGTCAGCCTGTCCATTGACCAGGTCAAATAAAAAGAAGAAGCAGGCTGTCCCCAGGATCAGCCCGCTTCTTCTTTTAAAACTATTGTGAATTTTTCATATGATGAAATTTAAATATACTTCCGTTTATTTTACCGCGTTTTCTTCAGCCATCAATTCCCGCGCATATTCGTTCAGATTGATGGACCGGCCTTGATTCAGCCTCGATTTCTCCGCTGCGAACGCGATAAGATGGCTCCGCACGGAGGCGCTTGCCGACGTCAGGCTCTCCTGTCCATTATAGCTCCGAACCTCTCTCAGGAAGCTGGCCACGATCCCGCTGTCGCCCCCGCCATGTCCGCTGGATTGCGAAGGAATCGTAATCTCCGTCTTCTGACCGGTCAGGAAATCGTATACCGTGATCTTGCCTTCCTCTCCCCGAAGCTCGCCGCGGGTACCCATAATTTGGATTCTGCGCTCCTGTTCATGCGTAAATCCGCACATGCTGAACATCGCGGTGGCCCCGCCCTCAAACTCCATATTGACGACCTGATGATCAACGACGTTGTTATCGCTCCGATATACGCAGCGGCCATAGTCCGTCTCGCGAAGCCCCTGAATAATGTTCGGCTTGGTCAGCTCCTGGGTAAAATGCCTTGCCCAGCCCTTGTACTCATCGCTCAAGTAAAACCGGGGAGCGGAATAGGGACAGACGGGTTCCACTTTGCAATCCAGGCATCGGTCCCCCGAGCCTTCGGGCGCCTGGTCCTCACGAAAATGCATCAGCGAGCCAAACGAAGTGACCTGCGTGCAGGGACGGTCCATCAACCAAGACAGCACATCCATGTCATGGCACGATTTGGCCAGAATCATCGGGCTTGCCTTGTCGGAGTTATTCCAATTCCCCCGCACAAAGCTGTGCGCCATATGCCAATATCCCACGTTCTCGTTCAACTGGATCGAAGCCACCTCGCCGATGGTCCCTTCCTGAAGCACGCGTTTAATGGCACTCCAAAAGGGGGTATACCTCAGCACATGGCATATGGTCAAAAGCCTGTTGTTACGGATGGCGGCCTGCTCCATCTCCAGGCATTCCTTCGGTTCCGGGGACATCGGCTTCTCCAAAAGCACGTGATACTGTTTCTCCAAGGCCTGCATGGTTGGGCCATAGTGCATACGGTCCTGCGTACAAATGACGGCGATATCGGCAAGCCGGGCCTCGGCCAGCAGCGGTTCCCAGGTTTCGTAACACCGCTCCGGCGGGATGCCATGCTCCTCGGCAAATCGGGTGCGCCGCGCCGGATCGGCCTCGGCTACGGCCACGAAGGCCAGTTCATGCGGGTAGTCCAGGGCATAGGGGGCATACCCCCCGGCGCCGCGCGCGCCTGCCCCGATCAATATGGCTTTCAATTGTGTCATCTCATGTCGCTCCTTTAATGTTCTGGTAATTGTCTTATTCGGTATATCGGTCGGCCGCGGATTGATAAATGGACAGATAGCGCTCCGACCCCATCTTTTGCAGGTTAGCGACATACTGGTCCCAGTTATCAAAAGACTCGTTGCCGGCTATGAATTTGTCCCGCATCTCGTCCACGTACGTGTGAATGTCGGTCTGGATTCCGGTAAGCTCGGACTGCTCATCGGCCGTAAAGTTAAACGGCGGCCAGACCTTGTCTTGAGGGATGACGTACGGCTCGGCTTTCTTTGCGTTTTCTACGGACGTCGGCAGGCCTTCCGCTCCCTTGAAATATTTCTGCGTCACGAAGCCCGGATAATATCCGCCGGGCCATATCAGATACTGCCCGACCGCTTGGTCCAGGTTGAGACCCTCCGGATTGTTCTTGATTTCGTCCACGTAATCCACATTGCCGGCCGCATCTTCCTTATACGTTTCGTCTTTCCAGCCCATGAAGAACATGCGGATGCCTTCGTCGCTGTAGAAATAATCCATCCAGCGGATCAGCGCGGCCGGATTCTTCGCTTTATCGGTCAGGACAAACATCCCGATGTTCCCCAGCGGGGAGCCTGTAGCGCTGAACATCTGATCGCCGTGCGGCCCCTTCAATACCGGAAGCCCCACATAACCCTCCTGGTTGTAGATGGCGACCGGGTCCACGTTATCGACAACGCCGAGAAGGCCTTCCACGCCTTTGGCGTCCACCTCCGTGCTCTTCACGGACATGATATCCTGCTCCAGCAGGCCGTCCTTATACAGTTTGTTCACGAATTGAAGCAGTTCCTTGTATCTTGGATCCGTCGGAATGAACCGGACCTTCCCGCTCGCCGGGTCGGTATCCACGTTAATGTTCGAGGTTCCGTGATAATTAAGGCCGAACGAACCCCGCAAATAGTTGACGATGCCGGCGGTTCCTACGCCACCCCAAGCATATTCATCCTTCTGGCCGTTGCCGTTCGGATCCTTCTCCTTGAACGCCTTCAACATATCGTAGAATTCATCCAGCGTCTGCGGCTCTTGAAGCCCAAGCTTGGTCAACCACTCCGTCTTCACCCACGGCGTTCCGTACAGCACGGACCGGAATTCCGGGTCATACAGCGTCGGCAGCCCGTAAATGTTGCCGTCCGGCATCGTAATCCCCTTCTCGATGACCGGATATTTCTCCATCAACGCTTTAAAATTCGGCGCGTATTGATTTATCAGGTCATTCAACGGGATAAAAGCGCCCTGCTTGCCGTACTTCAGCAAATCCGCCCTCGGGAATGCGGAAGCATAGAACATCTCCGGATAATCGCCGCCGGCAAGCAGCAGGTTGCGTTTTTCGGCCAAATTGTCTTTATGCACCGTGTCCCACTGCACCTTGATATTGGTCATTTTCTCATATTCCTGCCACAGCTTGATGTTGTTCCAGTCGGCATTGGCAAAGAACTTTCCGGCAAAGCCGGTCACCGTCATCTTGTCGTCGACAATCGGAAATCCCGTTTCATTTATCGCGGCTTTCCCTTCATCGGCCGAGTCCGTTCCGCCCGAACCCTTCGGGCTGCAGCCCGCCGCCAGCGATACCGACAACATGCAGGTCAACAGAAAACTTCCCCATTGCTTCAGCTTCATCCGTAATCCTCCCCTTTATCGTGTTCCATCCATTTATCCATGCAAGGAATTTATCCTTTGATGGCCCCGATCATCACGCCTTTGACAAAATATCGCTGCAGGAACGGATAGAGCGCCAGCACCGGGATATTGGCCACGACCAATACCGCGTACTTGATGCCCTCCACTTCCCTTTGCTGCTTGATCGCCGATTCGGTCGACATTTTGACCATGTCGTTCGTTTGTCCCTGAATCAGGATTTCGCGCAGGATGAGCTGCAGCGGAAATTTATCTTTGTCCGATAGATACAACAGTGCATTGAAGAACGCATTCCAATGACCGACCGCATAGAAGAGAATGGTCACCGCGATAATCGGCATGGACAGCGGCAATATGATCCGGGTCAATATTTTGATGTTCGAGCAGCCGTCGATGGTCGCGGCCTCCTGCAGCTCGCCGGGAATGGACTGCTGAAAGAAGGTGCGCATGATGATGATGTTCCAGATGGATACGGCATTCGGGATAATCATGACCCAGAGCGTGTTCAGCATGCCGAGGTTCTTGATCAGCAAATACGTCGGAATAAGCCCTCCGCTGAAAAACATCGTGAAAACCAATAGTGCCATGATGGCATTTCGCCCGACAAAATCCTTCCGCGACAGCGGATAGGCCGCAAGAATGGTCATCGTGAGGTTGATGAACGTGCCCAGCGATGTGTACACCAGCGTGTTGGTAAAACCGCTGATGATATCCTGGTTCTGGAATATTTTCGCGTAGGAATTCAGGTTGACTCCCTTTGGCCACAACAGCATCTCGCCCCGGAGAACCGCCTGCGGGTCGCTAAACGATGCGCTGAGCACAAAAAGCAGCGGGTACATGACGATGACGGTGACCAGGATCAGAATCGCATAGTTGATGACATTAAAAATACGGTCCCCTCTGGATTCAATTTGCATGGTTCGATGCTCCCCTCTTTACCAAAGACTTGTTTCGCTAACCCGCTTCGAAATAAAGTTCACCGCAACCAGCAGAATGAAATTGATGACGGAATTGAACAATCCGATCGCCGCGGAGAAGCTGTACTCGGCATTCTGGATCCCCATTCGGTAGACATAGGTGGCTATAATGTCGGAGCTCTCCATATTCAGGTTGTTTTGCATGAGGAGCACCTTCTCGAACCCGATGCCCATAATGCTGCCCATGTTCAAGATCAAGAGGATGATGATCGTTGGCATGATGCCCGGGATGTTAATATGCCATATGCGCTGAAGCCTGGTCGCACCATCGACACGCGCGGCTTCGTGCAGCTGGTTGTCAATGCCGGCAAGGGCAGCCAAATAAATAATGGAGCTCCAGCCCATGGTCTGCCATACATCCGACAGCACGTACAGGGACTTGAACCAGGAGGGCTCCGTCATGAAATTGATCGGCTGGCCTCCAAACATTTCAATGAAATGGTTGATGATGCCGTAACGGGGGGACAGGAAGATCATCATCATCCCGACAACGACCACGGTAGAAAGAAAGTGAGGAGCATAGGTGATGGTCTGCACGAATTTCTTGAAACGTTCGGCCCGTATCTCATTCATGAGCAATGCCAGAATAATCGGGATCGGAAAACCGACGGCCAGGCTGTATAAACCGATGCCCAGCGTGTTCTTGATCAAGCGCCAGAAATAATAGCTGTTGAAAAATCGGTCAAAGTGCTCAAAGCCGACCCACGGACTGCCCCATATCCCTTGCGTTGCAATAAAGTCCTTAAAGGCGATCTGGATGCCGTACATCGGAACGTACTGGAACAGGACGTAATAGGCGATGACCGGTGAAATCAGAGCATAAAGCTGCCAATTACGAAGGATGCGATTCCACATGAAGCGCTTACGCTTCGTATCGGAAACCGCTTTTGCTGCGGGCTGCAGGGTCGTATTTGCCAATGAGCATCACCTCGGTATGTATTGGTTAATCTAGAAACGCCAACAAAACAAACAATTACATTCCATGGTCCCCCTGCTCAACCGGATTCCTTCTGGGGATCGTGTTCTCTTCCTATGGATCCAGCGGGCAAAGCACTCGGTTTACGATTTCCCTCCTTTGCTCCGTTATCGTCATCTGACAAAACGACAACCGCATTAAGGCTCAGTTATTCAATGCGGCATTCCAGGAATTCCATGTCATAAATAATGACACCTTCTGAGTTTATAAATAAAATCCGATGGAGTCGGACGTTATTCTAGTGATTTGGAATTATTTTTGGACAACATCATGTTATATTTGGATTTATTTTGGATAGCTATCGATACTTGCATGAGTTTGAACTTGCAAATCGAAGGGTCTTCAACTTCTCTACGGGGAATATTTCGTATCACTAGATTACCTTTATATCAAAGGAATGAAAACGAAATCAAATATATGAATGGCATGATACAGGCGTTGATTACCCAACTCCAAAAAAGGAGAATCCAGCGCCAAACACCTCATTGATTTTCACTCATAATAATATAGGAATTTGGCAAAGTCAAACACTTTTTTGGATATTTTTGGCGTGAAATGATTTATTTTTTGGTGAGCAACAGCAAAAAACAGCCGCCGGTTTTCAAGCCGACGGCTGTTTGATCATTTTCTCTCTTCTTCATATGTCAGTTAATTAAACATGATAAGTTATATTTTACTCGTTTCGGGTAAATCTGGAGGATTCCCGCACAATCAATGAGCATGGCAGCAATATCTTGGTTGCCATCGGGAAATGGCCATCCAAATAATCCACAATCGATTTGGCCGCTACCCTGCCGATTTCGTATTTGGGAACGGATACGGAGGACAGCGGCGGCGTTGTGTACTGGGCCACATCGATGTTATCCATTCCTACGATCGCGATATCCTCCGGTATGCGGCCGCCGTTCTCGACGACGGCCCGCATGGCTGGAATGGCAAGCATGTCGCTTGCACAAAAAACTGCCGTCGGCCATTGCCCTTTTGGAAGCCCTCCCAATAGCTCGGACAAATTACTGAAGCTTCGATCCACGTTCCATCCGGTGTTCATCTGCCACTCCTCGCGCACCTCCAAGTTGGCCTCGAGCATAGCGAATTTGTATCCGACATACCGTTCCTCGCTTTCCATCTGCTTGGAATATGCGGGGCCTCCGATATAAGCGATCCGCGAATGCCCTTGGTCGATCAGGTGGCGTACGGCTGCCCTCGCCGATAGGATCCGGTCACAGTCTACTACCGGGACGTTCAGCCGGTCATCATTCAAACTCACGCCCATGATGGCAACTCCGGCCTGCTGCATCAGCTCAAACAGCTCCTTGTCGTACCAGCTGATGGCTACAATACCCTGCGCTCCCGTCTCCCTCAGCATGAGCCGTATCCGGTCCGCATCCCCGACCTCTTCGCATGTGCGGACGATAGCCGGGGGCTGGCCCAGCTCCTCCATTTTTTTATGAAAACCGGCTAGAACCGTTGAAAAATACGGGTGATCGTCCATCAAATGTTGGGGGACGACACAGACAACCCGTTTGTCGGCCGTATTGTAAGCATGTACGCTTCGGGGTGGTTCATGTAGTTTATAACCGAGTTCAAGCGCCGCTTCCCGAATTTTCTGCTTGGTTTCTTCATTGACCGGACGGTTAGCATCGTTGCTGATGGCCCGCGAAACCGTGGATATGGATACGCCGACCCTTTCGGCGATGTCTTTAAGCTTAGCCAATCGATCTCCTCCTCCTGCAAAATTTGGAACCAAATTTTCCGCTATCATTGATCATAGCATAAACGTTCCGGTTGGAGGGCGTCAAATGGATGTCCATTTGGCTGTACGAGGAGTCTCGGCCTCAGCCGTAGCTACTGCTTTCTTCCCTTATCGTATTTTAGTAACAAAGCCGGTCTCAGCAGCGATGCTGCCGGAGCATCGCAGGTCCCGGAGCAGCAGGCTGTTACAATCGGTCATGCTTTCAAGCATCGAGTGCCGCGTGATCCGTGCTCTCCTGCTTATTGGATTGAAACAGTACAAGCGACACAACCGCGGCTATCGCAACGCCCGCAGCGCCGATCCAGGCGATGGACGACAACGAAATTCGTTCGATCGCGATCCCTCCGATACCCGCGCCTGCCGCCATGGACAGCTGCATCATGGACTGGTTCAGGCCAAGCATGACCCCCGAGGAATTCGGCTCCAGCTGGACGAGATTATACTGCTGCGTGGGCCCGGATGACCAAGCGGCCAGCGACCAAATCACGAGTACGGCAAACACGAGCATGACGGATGCGCCCGCATCGGTAAAAGTCAGGACGATTAAAGCAATAATATGCAGAAGCATGCCGCCGATTAAGGTAAGCGGTACTCCCCATCTGTCCGTGCTGAACCCTCCGAACTTGGAGCCGATGAGACTGGCAATGCCGAAGGCAAACAGGGCTGAACTGATCCATTGTTCGTTCAAACCGCTCACGTTCAGAAGATATGGGGACAGGTACGTATAGGCGACGGAATACCCGCCCAGCCAGAAGAACGTAATCGCCAAACCAAGTGCCACTTTGGGTTTCTTGAGCAAGGCGAACTGCTGGAGCAGCGGGACAGGGGCATCGCCTGTTGTTTTGGGAATGGCCTTATACAGGACAAACATCGAAAGAATCCCCAGGACGGCAATCAACCCGAACACCGACTTCCATCCAAAAGCAGCGGCTGCGACTCGTCCGAGCGGAACGCCTATGATGAGCGAAGCCGTGAAGCCCATGACCACCGTGGCGATCGAGCTCGCCTGCTTGCCTGGCGGCGCGATTTTGGCGGCGATTCCAAGCGCCGTGACAACCACCATGCCAGCGCCCATCGCCATAAGTACGCGGGCAATGACAAACGGGATATATCCCGGCAGAGCGAATGACAAAAGATTGGCAACCACAAACACGCCTAACGAATAGACCAGCAGCTTCCGTCTCTCCACCTTAGCCGTCAATGCCATAAGCACGGGAGTCAAGATTGCGTATACCAACGAGAAAATCGTGATTAGCTGGCCGGCAGCGGTGATGGTAATCCCTAACGAATCCGCGATTTTATCCAACACCCCCGATATGATATACTCCGACGTCCCTACTAAAAAACTGACGATTGCCAAAACATAAATTTTCCATGAACCTGTCATGATTCCACTCCTTTATTTTGTATTTACATATCGTGAATTGTCGATACGTTAAACCAATGAAAAGACATATCGCAATATATAGATACGTAATGCGGAACAAAACTGAATATTCCTTACTCTAAGGAAACATTCAGTTCCTGTTCTATATCTCCTGCTTCAAATACTCTCCGATTTCCCGGATCACTTCTTCATCCCGCTTATAATACGTAAATTTCCCCAAGCGTTCCGTCTTGATCAGGCCTGCCCGATGCAGAATCGATAAATACTGCGATGCTGTGGACTGCGTCATGTTCAATTTCTCGGTCACCTGGCTTACGCATACCCCGATTTCCCTCATATCAATCCCTTCGTGGGGCGTAAAATGCTGTTCCGGTTCCTTGAGCCACTGCAATATTTCCAGTCTTGATTCATTGGACAACGCTTTAAACACTTCGATTGGTTTCATACGTATCATTATATCGAGATTTATCGATATGTCAATCCTGATTCCTACGGTTTCTTGTTGAACCAGCAAAAGCCGATCCCGTTAGGATCGACTATTGCATAAAAACTTTCGTTGTCCGTCAAGCTCCTCCGGCGGATATGCCGTAGCGTTTCACGGCACTCGCGTAGAACCATTCTTCTGCCGTCTGCAGCGCCGTTTCTTCATCGATCCAGCCCGACGTGACCCGCTCCCACAGAAACTCGGCAGCCAGCTTCTTCACAAGCAGGATCTTGCCGTAGCTCCATTCCATGCATCGGGCATCCGAAACGATCACCGAGCTTTTACTGGCCGGGAGTGCTTCCAGACGGTACTGCATGCTGTCCCGGTACGTGCTTGCCCGGAAGTTGAACCACCACATCCCCCCGACATGAACGTTCGGAAAATTCCAGGCAGCCTGCACCGCATCCAGATTGTTCAGCTCCGACGCAAGCACAAGCTCAAAAGGACAACGGTATGTCTCGAATAAAGCGGCGAGCTTCAGGATCCGCTCCGTATCGTTCGCAGGGAACGCCGTGCCGCACCATGACCTCTCGACGCCCAGAAACAGCTGGACTAGCAAGCCGTTTCGATCGGCTGCCGCACAGATAAAGTGCAGCAGCTCCATCAAGATGTCGTCACGCCCGCTTGCCGAGCCGATCTCCCGGCGGAGGTTCGCGCTCGATTCATACCGCGGCAGCGTGGTCATAATGCCCGGGCAGCCCGCATCTTTATAACCGTCAAGCTGCCGGTTTATCTCGTCCCGTACCGCGTGAAACGTCCAGGCCGGTTCGTCGGATTGCACGATCTGATCGACCCATCGGCCCATCGCTCCGTCAATCCGGGGAATCCATACCGCAGGATCCCGCATGCCTTGAAATGCAGCGTGCTCCGGATGGTTCACGACAAACCGGCGGATATTCATCCGGTCTGCCGTTTGCTGTGCCCATCCCTCTTCGGCGGCCGAATGCCGCACTGCGGTTATGGCTTCCCTGATCGAATCTTCATCCTTGATCCCGATCCCGTATAACTCGCGCATAATGGAAGTGAATGTCCAGTTCATCAGCGTGCTTCTCGTCGAGCGGTAGGCATTCAGAAATACAGCTATGCGTTCCTCCTCAGGCAGCTTCTCCGCTCCATCCGGATAGCCTCCGGCTTGGAGCTCCCGATAGAACCAGAAGTAGTGCGCGATTTCCCAGAAATCCCTTGCGCCAAGCCGATCGCCGACAAGGTGGGTATGGGTATCAAAGACCGGCAGTCCCATCATTCGCTCAAAAAACACGGCTTGTTTGCCGCCGTTATCATGCAGGCTCATGCCAACATCTCCTTCGCTTCAAAAATCGCCTACTTTCGATTTTCCGAAACGACGACGCCCTTCCCTTCGTTGTAACGGTCGGTCGCTTCCTTGATGATTTCAAGGCCGCCTTTTTTCTTATATTCCTCGATTACGTTCGGCCAGTCCGAGATCGGTTCCCTGCCATAGATCATTTTGATCATATGATCAAGAACCAGCTTCGGGCCCACGTCATCGCCCTGCGGGGCAGCATCCGGATATTTGGCATACGCGTCCAGTGCAGGCGAGAAGCGTATCGATCCGAGCCCTTCCTTGAAGACCACGGTATCCATATACTTGATCATGTCCCGCCCGTCTTCCGTCAGCTCTTCTCTTGCCTTGTTATAAACCATATCGTGCACAAACCAGAACATGGCGCGGAAGCGGTCCTCATCCATGGCCTCCGGCGTAGTCGGCGCCGTGAACTTTACCGTTCCATTCTCATTCGTATAGGTTTCGCCTTCAATTCCGAACGAGAAGTACGTTTCCGCCTCCGGCGTCAGCATCCAATCGAAAAACTTGATGATGCCGATCGCCTTTTCCTCCGACACCTTGCTGTTAATGTAGTAAGACGTATTAATGCTGGAGTATAGCAGATGGCCTCCGACGTTCTCGGGTCCTTTCGGCGCAGGAATGATGTCCAGTTTAGCCTCCGGCACGGCGTTCTTCAGCTTGCCTCGGTATTCCGCGAGAAGCTGCGCGTTGGCCGACCACATGCCCGATTTGCCGCTCTCGTTGTTTTTGCCGTAGTCACTGGATGTCAAGGTTGCAAAATCTTTCGGAATCAAGCCTTCGTCGTACATGGTCTTATAGGTCTCCAGCGCCTTCGTCATATTCTCCACGTCGAAGAACTTGGGTACGACCTCCCCGTTCTGCAGCTCAAACTGGGACGGCAGCACATCAAAAGCGCCTAATATCGTATCCGCATATTTAAAATTCTCCCGCATCTGATACGGGAATTCCACGCCTTCCTTCTTCATCGCACGCATCACGTCCAGAAACTCGTCCACCGTCTTGGGCGCCGGAAGGCCGGTTTTCTCCAGCAGATCGGTACGGATGAACAACGCCCGCCGGGACGGATTGGACAGCCAGGCCGGGATTCCGTATATTTTGCCGTCATAGCTGGTCTCCTGCCACGCTTCCTTCGGCACGCTCTTCATCAAGTTCGGCGCATGCTCCTTCAGCAAATCGTCAAGCGGCATGAATACGCCGGCCTCTACGGAGCCGGACATCCCCTTGCTCGTGGCCCCTCCCACGTTCTGGACAACGTCAGGAATATCGTTGGAAGCGAACATCAGCGTCATTTTGCTATCGAAATCCTTCAGCGGAAGCATCGTCAGATGAATGTCCGTATTGGTCCGCTTCTCAAGCTCCTTCACCCATCTCTCTTCGTTCACATCCTTCGAACGCTCGGCGTGTTTGTTCCCGCTGGTTGCCATGGACATCGTAAAGGACAGCCTGCCATCAACCGCGGCCCCGGACGAACCGGCTTTCCCTCCATCCGCTTCCTTGGCACCGTTACAGCCGACTGCCGTTAAGGCGATTAGCGCACTCATCACAATAAAACTCCATTTTCTTCTCATCCACATCGCTTCCTTCCCTATTCTTGCAGATTGCCTATCCAGTTGCTTCTACATGACTGTCCGGATTTCGAGTCTCTCCGGCTTTGGATGAAGCCGGATAGCCCGCTCCCCCCGAAGAGTATCACCCTAGGTTATAAAACGCTTTCATAATATCATTCAAATCCCGTCGGTTGACATGTACTTTTTTCAGCTCGCCTGTGTTTTCCTATGCTGGCCCGTTATATGCTCGGATCGGAACGCTGTCATCAACGCTACTTTACGCAACGCACAAAAAAACCGACTCCGGGGCTACGCGAAGTCGGTTCTTTCATTTATATTACTTACTGTTATTACTTGCCCTTCGGTGAACGCAGCCAACTCATGGGGCGTACAGGCAAACACGGCTTTCGGATGTCCTGCCGCTGCCCAAACCGTTTCATCGGCATTATTATCGTGCACTCACCGGCGCTTGCGCCTGAGCCTGCGAATCGTGGCCGGCATCAAGCAATACCGCGTTGATTCCGTTAAGAAATGCCAGCGCGCTGGCCTTGATAATATCCGTATCCATCGCGCGTCCGGAATAGATTTTGCCCTGGTATTCGATACGAATGTTTACCCGGCCGATGGCTTCTTTTCCCCTCGACAGACTGTTGATTTTGTAATCCTTCAGCTGCACGTCCAAACCGACCAACGCTTTAATGGCACTGTACAGCGCATCGATCGGACCATCCCCCACCATACTGTCCCTGAATGTCTCGCTGCCTTTCTTCAGCTTCACGGTTGCCGTCGGATACAGATCATTGGTGACGACCTGGAAGGAGTCCAGCTCGTACAGATGGCTGCTGACTTCTTCATGGGTGCGGTGCTGGGTCACCAGATAAAAGACGTCATGGTCATATACTTCCTTCTTGGCATCGGCCAGCAGCAGGAATTTCTCAAACAGCGCTTCAAAATCTTCGCCTTCGCCCGTCTCGAAGCCCAGCTTCTCCACCGCGTTCTTGAACGCATGCCTTCCCGAACGCGCCGTCAGGATCAGCTCCATGCTGTCGGCGCCGACTTCCTCCGGCGACATAATTTCATAGACCTGCTTATCCTTCAGCAGACCGTCCTGATGAATACCGGAAGAGTGCGCGAATGCGTTCTCGCCCGTTATCGCTTTGTTCACCTGCACATCCAGGCCCGTCAAATGCGTCAGCAGCCTGGAGGTTCGGATCAGCTCCTTGAGCCGGATATTGGTGGAAGCTTTGAAATGATTCTCCCGGACCTTCAGTCCCATGACCACTTCTTCCAGCGAAGTATTGCCTGCGCGCTCCCCTAAACCATTGATGGTGCATTCCACTTTCTCGGCGCCGTTCCGTACGGCGCTGAGCGTGTTCGCCGTAGCAAGCCCCAGGTCGTTATGACAGTGAACGCTGAGGATCACCTGATCGTTAAGGTTTTTCAAGCGTTCGTTGATTTTGCGGATCAATTCGCCGAATTCGTCCGGCACGGCATAACCGACCGTGTCCGGCACGTTGATCATCGTTGCCCCGGCCTTTACCACGGCCTCGATCGTTTTCCACAGATATTCAAAATCGGACCTGGATGCGTCCTCCGTCGAATACTGAACTTGAGGCAGCAGCGTTTTGGCATACTTCACGGCATCTACGCCCATCTGAAGCACGGCATCCTTGGAGCGGTTGAATTTCTTCTCCACATGGATGTTCGAGGTACCGAGCACGATATGAATCAGCGGGTTTTGCGCAAGCTTAATGCTTTCATATACGGCATCGATATCGCCCTTCACCGCGCGCGCAAGCGCAGTGATCGATACGCTGTCGCCCACGGTGCGGGCGATTTCCTGAACCGCCTGAAAGTCTCCTGCCGAAGACGCGGGAAAGCCCGCCTCGATAATATCGACGTTCAACCGCTTCAGCTGCTGCGCAAACTCGATTTTTTGCTGTACGTTCAATTTGGCGCCGGGAACCTGTTCTCCGTCGCGCAAGGTTGTGTCCAATACGATAATATTTCGTTCCATTCGGAATTCCTCCTTGGTCGCTGATCTTGGTTTATCTATATCAAGCAGGGTTGGTTAAACCCGGAATTTAACCAACAAAAAACCCCGCCTCTACGTATAGAGGCGGGGTTGAACCCGCGGTACCACTCTAATTCATTTTATGCAAAATGATCTTCTTCGATGGCCATCACCATCTATCCCTGTAACGGTGGAACTCCGGCTAACCCTACATGTTCAGGCAGCTGTTCATAGACGAGTTCAAAGGGAACGACGTTACCGTTTCGCACCTGCCAACGGCTCTCTGAAAAGTCATTTCGCTTTTACTATTTCTAATCAAAACATTTCGATATGAATTTTGATAACTATCTTAGGGAATGAACGGCGATTTGTCAACCCTTCATTTTCCAGAAGTTAAAAACGACGCTTCTTACAACAATCCAGACTTCCTTACGTTAGCCAGGAAATCATGGAACTCCGGAATATTCAGCTGCTGGGCCGCATCGGACAACGCCGTGGCCGGATCGGGATGAACCTCGACCATCACGCCGTCTGCACCCGCAGCCAGCGCCGCTCTGGCACATGGGGCCAGAATGTCTTTGCGGCCCGTGGAATGCGTCACGTCCACCAGCACCGGCAGATGCGTTTCTTGTTTCAGGATCGGCACCGCCGAGATGTCCAAGGTGTTTCTCGTTGCCTTCTCGTACGTCCGAATGCCGCGTTCAATCAGCATCACCTGGGTATTGCCGCGGGACACGATGTATTCCGCAGCGTGCACGAACTCATCGATCGTAGCCGCAAGCCCGCGTTTCAGCAGCACCGGCGTTTGGACATCCCCCGCCGCTTTCAACAGCTCGAAGTTCTGCATGTTCCGCGCGCCGATCTGAATGACGTCAATGTATTCGCAAGCAAGCTCGATATGGGCAGGATCCACGATTTCGCTGATCGTCTTCAGCCCGAACTCGGACGCCACTTCCTTCAGAATTTTCAGGCCTTCCACGCCCAAGCCCTGAAAATCGTAAGGCGATGTTCTCGGCTTGAACGCTCCTCCGCGCATGACGGTAATGCCGGCTTCCTTGAGGGCTGCCGCAACCTGGCGCACCTGCTCATAACTCTCAACCGAACAAGGTCCTGCAATCATCACCGGCGTGCCGCCGCCGATCACCGTGCTGCCCAGCTGAATCAGCGTATCCTCCTGCTTCTTCTTCCGGCTCACCAGCAGATGCTTCTTATGATCGACCTGCTGCAGCTTTAAGGATGCCTGAAAAATCTGTTTAAACAAATGACGCACCGTCTCATTATCGAAAGGGCCTTGGTTATGTTCCACCAAGGTGTCCAGCATTTTCTTCTCGCGTACCGGATCGAAATCTGGCACTCCCTGCTTCACTTTCTCCTGACCGATTTCCTTGGCGATCCGCGCCCGCTCCGACAGCAGCTCCAACAGCTGAAGATTGACGGTATCAAGCTCCGATCTCAATTGCTCCAAACGTCCTTGACTCATCTAGAATCTCTCCCTCGCATTTTTTTCTGGTATATATAAACAAAAAGACCCCCCGCCCGGAAAGGGACGAGGAGTCGTGGTACCACCCTTATTAGATATGCGAAAAATATAGCAAGCACATCTCACTTGAACCTCTTAACGCAAGGGTTGCGGGTAAACCTAAGGCTTGCACGAAACATGCAAACGATCAGAATACCAGCTCCGGAATGAACTTCGGCGGAGAACCTTCACCTGGGCGCTCTCAGTCGGTGGCTGCCCTTTCCTGTCAGGAACGTTCTTTCGCTTACTCTTTCCATCATCGCTTGTTATAACATATCGTGTTGGTTAATTAAGAAGCATTGTATTACACCCCGGATTGAAATTGCAAGAGTTTTATTTAAAGCTTGGGTGCTTTGATGCAGCGATGATTTAAATGGGCGGCCTGATTCTTCAGGAACGAACATGCACCCTTTCTCTTTGTTTCACGGGATTTCCCCAATACGTAAACAGGCGCCAAACATATTCGAACGGGCCGATCGGGAGCCGTTTGAACCAGACTTTGCTGCAGGCTGCTTGCACAATAAAAATGATCACGGCCATCAGCATCTGCCAGACCGGTTCTATGGTTCCGTACCACCCCAGACCATAGCTGTAAAAAATCAATCCGCACAGGATCGATTGAAGCAAATAGTTGGTGAAGGCCATTTTGCCGGGATAGGAAAACCACTGAAGCACCTTTTTCCAGGAATTATTCTGGTATAAAAGTGCAAACACTCCGATGTAAGCCAGCGCCAAGAGCGGTGCCCCCACGAACAAGGCTGGCGCCTCGACCCAGGACGGAAGTCCATCCGCTTGCGTCATCACGAGCTGAAGCGCAAGACCCGCGATTCCGCCCAGAAGGGCCAATCGGATAATCCCTTGCCGGTGCTTCGGGACCTCGTGCAATATCCGGCGCTTGCAGAAGTAGGCGCCCATCAGGAACATGCCTAAAATTTGCGGGTAAAAAATCACCATGTTGAATATCGAGCTGATATAATCGTTCAGCCGCTGAGCCAT
Source organism: Priestia sp. BR_2 (assembly GCF_041954005.1). Taxonomy (NCBI): domain Bacteria; kingdom Bacillati; phylum Bacillota; class Bacilli; order Caryophanales; family Bacillaceae; genus Priestia; species Priestia sp. BR_2. The sequence continues at coordinate 17,576 of NZ_JAVFHM010000275.1, forward strand.
GATCTGGGCCATCGACCCTTCCCCGTAAATAGCGGCATCCCGCTCCTGGAAATAGATCCCCATCTGTTGTGCATCCGTCGGGCTAAACGGCTCGAATACCTGGCCGGATGCCGGGTTCAGCAGGCTTGCCCCCGTTAGCAGAACGGGAACGAGCAGCAGCAGGGATACCGACCAGATCAGCAGCGTTTTCGGCTTGCAGCGCTGAAACAGCATCAGGAGGAATCCCATAAGCGCGTAGTGCGTTAGAACGTCCCCGTACCATATCAAGATTCCGTGGATCAGGCCGATCAGAAGCAGAGCCGTTAATCTTCGGGCATAGTTGCGGTTAAAACTGCGGCCTTTGGCCTGACTGCTTTCCCGTAACAGCACCATGCCGTAGCCGAACAGGAAGGAAAAAATCAAAATGAATTTGCCGTCAATGACAATCCCGCGCAGCATCATCAGGACTTCATTGTACCAGCCCGACCATAATTCGACCCCGAACGAAATGGTTTGCAGCGATGTCGTAAAAAACGTAATGTTCACCAAAAAGATGCCTAATAGTGCAAATCCCCTCAAGCTATCGATGAGCTGTATTCTGGGCTGTGAATTCGTTGCCATCATCGTACCTCCTTATCATTGTGCCTACAGGTTAAGGTACAATCATAAAGAAAGGATAAAGAAACTCAAATTGGCCTGTAAGTATACAGCAGCTTAAGCATCACTGCGCATGCGGATCATTCTTCCGATCGCTGTTGCCCCCAGATTTCTATCTATCCATTTAAGAATGGTTGAAATCCGGGGGCAAAGGCGACCGCTGCCGCTTCTCCAGAACGATTCCGCCTGCTCCGTTGAAGTAGGGGCATATATAAACTTCAAGTAACAGGACTTTCTTTATTCTTTCTTTAGAAATGACGTGTACACTTACCAGATAGACCTTTTGAATAGCTATTTCTTGGAGGATGTAATGGATATGGCAAACGAAACGATCCTATTGGTGGATGATGAAGAAGAAATCATCTCTTTTATACAAGATTCATTGGAGCTTGAAGGCTACCGCGTACTCACGGCCGGAAGCGGACAGGAGGCGTTAATCCAGAGCAAGCAGCATCCGTCCCTGATCATACTCGATGTGATGATGCCCGAGATGGACGGCATTGAGGTCTGCAAGCAGCTAAGGGAAACGACGTTGTGCCCCATTGTGTTCCTGAGCGCCTGCCAGAGTGAAATGGACCGAATTAAAGGTCTGGCGGCAGGCGGGGATGATTATCTGCTCAAGCCCTTCAGCCTCGCGGAATTAAAAGCCCGAATCCATGCCCATCTGCGGCGGGAACAGCGAATCCACACGCAAAAAGAACAGGGCATCCTGCGGTTCCAAGCCCTCACGATCGATTGCAGGGGGCATGCCGTTAGCTGCAACGGGCACAACCTCACGCTTACGAATAAGGAGTTTCAGATCGTAGAACTGCTGGCGATGCATCAGGGACAGGTCTTTTCCAGGGAGCAGATGTACGAGAAGTTATGGGGTTTGGACGCCGATGGGGACGACTCTACCATCACCGAGCATATCAAGAAAATCCGGGCCAAGCTGGCCGCCCACGCACAGAACCGCAGCTTTATTCAAACCGTCTGGGGCATCGGCTACAAGTGGGATCCCCAATGACGAAACAGCGTTCCATCAAAAATACGTTCGCCCGCCATTTCGTCTCGATTCTGGTCTGCAGCTTGCTGGCTACGCTTGTGACCTGGGGACTGCTCGTGATGCTGCTGGGTTACTTGTTCAACCATGACATCGCGCTCCCGGCAAATCATTACGAGGCGCAAATCCCCGTGATTACGGAATACGCCCAGAGCCGGGGCGACTCCATCATGAGCACGGAGGGGCAAGCCGAGCTGGAAAAGGTGATTCCCTCACAGGGCATGTCCTACCTGGTCGTGTCCCTTACCGGCAAACCCTTATACGGGGATCTTCATATCCATGAATCGCTTAACCGGCAGAAGATCCTGGCGCGATTAAACCAGACGCGCAGCGGCATGAATGAAATCGTAGTATACAAGCCGGTTGTCTCCCGAGACGGCAATCTGATCGGGGCTCTGCTGGTTGGATACAGCCTGAAGGTAACGGCGGCCAATCCTGCGCTGAATCCCTTGGTGACCTTTGGGTTCCTTGCATTCTTCCTGACGCCATTTTTGTATATCGTTTTGTTCACCTTGGTATTCGGCAGGCGGTTCAGCCGAAAAATCAGCGCTCCGCTGCAGCAGCTTCTGCAAGGAGCCGAAATGATTAAAGAGCGTAATTTAGGCTTTAGCATGTCCGGGGCTTCGTCCATTACGGAGGTAAACCGGCTAACGAAGGCTTTTGAAGACATGCGTCAGGAGCTGGAGCATTCCATCGAGCGGGAGTGGAGAATGGAGCAAGAACGAAGCACCATGTTTGCGGCGCTCGCTCACGACCTTCGGACGCCGCTAACGATTGTTCAAGGCCATGTCGAGGGGCTGGAGCAGATGAACGGGGAGCCTGATGAAGGCAAACGGCTGCAGTACCTGCAGGTCATCAAACGGAACACAACCCGCGCTTCGAAGCTTCTTCAAGACATGAACACCATGGCGGAGATCGAGAAGGTGTCTTTTCGGCTCCAGCCGCTTCCCGTGGATATCGAAGAATTGGCGGACGAAAAAACCGGGGAATATGCCGCTTTATGCAGGGGGAAGAACATCGCCTTCCAATCGAAGGTTTACGATAACCGAACGGCCAAGACTCCGGTCATGCTCGATCCCTATCGCATCATCCAGGTTCTGGACAATCTCGTATCCAACAGCCTTCGCTACACCCCTGAAGCCGGGCGGATTCTATGGCACATCGAGATCACCGAGCAGCAGGTAGTGATGGCCGTCACGGATAACGGAACAGGCTTTGGGCAGCAGCGGCATCTGCAGCAGGTGTTTAAGCCTTTTTATCAGGGGCAGGTTCATTCCTCCAGGCAAAAAGGGCATTCCGGTCTGGGACTGTATATCGCCAAACTTCTCGTTCAGCACCATGGAGGACATATTGTAGCCGAGAACAACCCGATTCGCGGGGCAACGGTGCGGTTTACGCTGCCGATCCAGGGAACATGAGCCGTCCTACACCATAATGAAAAGGCATCCCCACAATCCAATGGATCGGGGAATGCCTTTATCGTCATACCTTCAACCGATAAATCGCTTTATTATCCAGGCCGCGGATCATTGGTGTCCACGGCTCCGTTTCAATCGTCGTATCCAGGGCGTCCTCTACCATCTGCATCTTGGCATCCAGCAGATCGATATGATGCAGCGCGACGGCCTCGGCCGTTTGCGGCTGAACCGGGCTGCCCCACTCTCCGAGGTTATGATGGGAAAGCACCAAATGCTGCAAGCCCAAAACTACTTCGGATTCAAGCGCGATGCCGTTCTCGATCGCCGCCTCCACGATCCAGTTGGACGCCAGGGCGATATGCCCTATCAGCTTGCCCTGGTTGCTGTAATCCGTTACGATGCCCATCTGTGCGATCATCTCTTCCGGCTTCGCGATATCATGCAGGATAATGCCCGCCCTGATCAAATCCGGATTCAGAAACGGCCGCTGCTTGCAGATGAAATCGCCAATCTCCAGCATGCGGACGATATGGTAAGCCAGCCCGGCGTAATAGGCATGATGATAGGTTTTGGCAGCCGGATAATGCATCAGCTTCTCTTCCACCTTCGACACGCAATACTGTACGATGCTTCGCACCTGCGGCTCCGTAATCTCGTTCATCGTAAGTTTGATCGTATGTAACAGATCCACGGGGCGAATGGGCGCAGCCCTCACAAAATCCGTTAACGAGACGCCATCCGCATCGGTGGCCTTGCGGATACGGCTGATCTTGACTTGAGGCTGGTCCCTGTAGCTCAGTACGGTTCCCTGGATTTTGACCAATTGCATCGGCAGGAACGTTTCTTTATCCTGTATGGTCACATCCCAGTACTTGGCCGATATTTGACCGCTGGCATCCGCGAGAACAATATCGAAATAGTCTTTCGGCGGCGTGCCGTTGGTCTGTCTCATATTCAATTCTTTTAACAAATAAAAACCGACAAAATCATCTTGTATGCTGAGTTTATTAATAGGTTTCATCTGTTCCTCCCCAAAAAATCCCGTTAGGTTTACTATAACAAAGTCCCGTACAGTGAGTCTATTACCCTGTAATAGCTCTGCAGCATCGTCGAGTCTTGCATGGGCAAACTCCAATTAAGTACAAAAGTCGCTTAACAAGGCATCTTTGGTTAGAAACGTCAGCACTGTCCATGGCATCAGCCATGTCTTTGCCGTCGTGAAGCAAATAAAAGCTTTCAGCCACATGCAGACAGGATTCATCCAGATCTGGCCTTGCATAATTGATAATGATTCTCATCAACAAAGATCTTGACTTTGACACTAGTGTCATCGTTTAGCATTTGGTCAGACTTATTTGAAAGGAGCTATAATTCAATATGAGAAACAGTAATCCAAGTAGTAACTCCGTGACGATCATAGGCCTGGGACCGATGGGCCAAGCGATGGCACGCACTTATCTGAGCCATGGTCATGAGGTCACTTTGTGGAATCGTACGGCCGGCAAAGCTGATGAGCTTGTCGAACGGGGTGCGGTCAGAGCCGTCACTATTAAGGAAGCACTGAACGCTAATGAGTTAGTAATTCTAAGCCTTACCGACTACGATGCGATGTACGCCATCCTGGAAAATGCCGCGGACATACTCGCGGGTAAAGTCTTCGTCAATCTTAGCTCGGATACCCCGGAGAACGCCAGGAAAGCAGCCAAATGGCTGGCGGGCCACGGTGCCATGCACCTTACCGGCGGTGTGCAGGTTCCTCCTTCGGGTATCGGCAAACCGGAGTCGTTCACTTTTTACAGTGGTCCCATCGAAGTTTTCGAGGCACATAAAGAAGTGCTTGAAGTGCTGACAAGTACGGATTACCGGGGTGAAGATCCAGGACTCGCCGCGCTTTATTATCAGATCGGAATGGATATGTTCTGGACAGGGATGCTCAGTTATCTTCACGCTGTTGCAGTCGGCCAAGCAAACGGCATCACGGCGGAGCAATTGAAGCCCCATGCGATCAGCACCATGTCTTCGCTGCCGGAATTCATTGAATTCTATACGCCGCGCATCGATGCAGGAGAATATCCGGGGGACGTGGATCGGCTCGCTATGGGTGCTGCCAGCGTTGAGCACATCGTTCATACCACACATGACGCAGGGGTGGACGCTTCATTGCCTGAGGCGGTTCTGCAGATCTTCAAGCGGGGGATGGCGAACGGCCGTGAAGGGGACAGCTTTACCAGCCTGATTGAAACGTTCAGGAAGAGCGCGGCATCCACGCATTGAACTTACCCTGCCCTAATCGAGCGATCATTACTTTCCGGTTATGCCTGTTTGGAGAAGATTTAGAATAGAATTCTTCCAATACCTATGGAGGACACAAGAAAAAGCACCTGTATAGGTGCTTTTTCGATCCTCGCCCTATTGGCGGCTTATTTGTTCCAGGCTCCCGGATGGTCGTCCTGCACCAAATCCAGCTCCACGGCCTTCGCGTTCATCTCCACCTGTTCCACGCTCTTGCAGCCGGGAATGACGCAGCTGACGGCCGGATGCTTCAAGCACCAGGCCAAGGCCCACTCGGCCATATTCACGCCCTCCGGCACTTCATTCTGCTTGATCTCCTCCACAAGCTTCAGCTTGGCGTCGATCTCATCCTGGTCACGGTTCTTGCGCACATTGTCGCTGAACACCGTGCCAGGCTTGTATTTTCCGCTTAAGTAGCCGCTCGCAAGCGGAACTCGCGCCAATACGCCAAGATCCTGCTTCAAACATGAAGGGAGAACCTCTTCCTCCGGCGCCTGATCGAGACGGTTATACACGACCTGGATGGCTTTGGCATTCACCTCCGCCGCCTTGTCGGTTTGATAGATATTTCTGTTGCTTCCGATGGATATGCCCAGATTGCGGATGGTTCCCGCTTGGACCTGCTTGTCCAGCATCGTCCACATCTCATCATTGTTGAACACTTCATCCGAGCCGGAATGGAATTGATACAGGTCGATATAATCGGTACGAAGCGCTTTAAGTGATTCCTCCAGCTGAATTCGGATCTGCTTCGCATCCCAAGCATTCTCCCATTGCTCATGCCATCGATGGCCAAACTTGGAGGCAATGACCCAATCCTCGCGGCGGTCGCGCGCCAAGAAATCACCGATGAAATTCTCGGACATATGATGAGGCCCGTAACATTCGGCTGTATCCAGCAAATTAATGCCCAGCTCCTTGGCATGCGTCAAGATGGCATCGACTTCCTTTTGGTTGAAATCCTTCCCCCAATCACCGCCAAACTGCCAGGTTCCCACACCGACTACCGATACTTTCAAATTGGTTTTCCCGAGACGTCTGTATTTCATATACTCACCCCTACTCATGAATTTGTGCGCCTATATCTTATTGTAAAATGCAAGCGTTTGCAACTCTTGCCGAGGATTCTTTTTTCGTTCGCCAATCCTTTTTTCATGCACTTGCCGTATCCATGCTGTTTAACAACAAGTCGTTATGGTGAACCCTATAATACGTACATTTCGTTATCATGGGACGGAACAAGAAAGGAGGAGTCATGGCGTGAATTCCCGGACACTTGAGCAGTGGATGCCGGACATTACAGAGAGTCTAAAGGCAAAGACGTCAAATGATTTTCAGCGCATCATCGACGAATTTCTCCCTTATGACCTGGCAAAAATACATAGCCACCTGAGCGACACGGAACAAACCCGCTTTCTTCAGTTTCTGAACGAGGAACAACTGGCCGACATGATTCAGGAAATGGAGCATGACCGGCAAATCGAAGTTCTGGGCAGGCTGGGCAAAGAGAGAACGGCCATCATCCTGGACTTGATGGATAACGACGACCTCGCCATTCTGCTGGACGAGCTGTCACCCGAGCAGAAGGACGAATTTCTCAAGGGAATGCGGGACGAGGAATCCCAATTTGTCCTGAACCTGATGAAATACCCGCCGGAAACCGCCGGCCGAATCATGACGAACCGTTATGTGTGGATTCCGCAGCATTACACCGTCTCAGAGGTGGTCCAGAAGCTGAAAACCTACGTCTCCATTTCGGAAACCATCAACTATCTGTACGTCATTGATCATGACAAGAAGCTGATGGGCGTGGTGTCTTACCGGGGACTCATCTTGGCCGAGCCGGAGGAATATATCGTGGACATCATGCACAGTCGGGTGCTGTCCGTGCCCGTGGATGCCGATCAGGAGGAAGTTGCGCACATAATCCAAAAATACGATTTGGTTGCCATTCCCGTCGTTGAGCAGGACAACCGTCTTGTTGGGATCATTACGGTTGACGATATCCTGGACGTCGTCATTAAGGAAGCCGATGAGGACATTCGGAAAATGAACGCCACCGGAGGCAAAACCATCGACTTCAACACCAAAGCAACCGTTGCCGCCTATCGAAGATTGCCGTGGTTGATCCTGCTCTTATTCATCGGGCTGATCTCGGGAACGATCATTTCCCGATTTGAAGAGACGCTGGCGCAGGTTGTGGCGCTGGCCTTCTTCATGCCCATGATTGCAGGAATGACCGGAAATACCGGAACGCAGTCGCTTGCTGTCATCGTAAGAGGTTTGACCACCAAAGAAATGACCAAATCGCTGGTGTTTCGGCTGTTAGCCAGGGAACTGAAGGTCGGGCTGATGATCGGGGTGACGTGCGGCATTCTGATTTCCCTGATCGCATACTTCTGGCAGGGCAACCTCTACTTGGGGTTTGTGGTCGGAAGCTCGTTGATTGCCACGCTGATCGTGGGCACGATGGCCGGCACCGTCATCCCCCTCATTCTGTTCAAATTCAAGATCGATCCGGCTGTGGCTTCCGGTCCGCTCATTACAACCATTAACGATATTCTCTCGCTTGTTATCTACTTTGGCATCGCTACCCTGTTTCTTACCTATATCTGACCGAGCACTTGGGATTAACCATCCCTCTCGATAAAAAGGCTTCCGGGTAATTACCGGAAGTCTTTTTTGGGATCCGCCAGTTTAAGGATATCTTGATCTCAAATCGTCTGGATCTTATGGGATAATGAGGAAAAAGTTTGCAATGGATGCTATCCGGGTTATCATATACGTAAAAGAGGAGAAATGGCGATGGGTAAAAATTTATTTCATCCTGAAGCAAGAGAGAAACTAATGTGGCTTAATGAACCTGGACATTGGGAGTTTACGACAGATGACGGGCTCATCATGGATGCTCCATCGAAAGCTGATTTTTTCAAAGACCCTGCAGGAAAACATATTGCTCATTCTGCACCCTATCTTCATCTTCAGGTTGATTCAACATTCCAGCTATTAACGCAGCTTCAGGTAGACATGCATCATTTATATGATTCCGGGTGCTTGATGTTGATGGCAGACGAGAACAATTGGGCCAAGCTATGTTATGAATTCAATGGTGAACATGCAACCATCGTGTCCGTCGTTACTCGGAACGGTGTTTCGGATGACTGTAATTCTGAGCGTGTATTCGTCAGCAATCCTTATTTGAAAATGACGAAGAAAGACAAAACGATTTCCTTTTACTACTCATCCGATGGTGAAGTTTGGAAATTGATTCGATACTTCGGAATGGATGCCCCGATTCCTTTTACTGCAGGTGTGGTCGCTCAATCACCGATGGGAGCAGGCTGTCGAGTCCAATTTCTGTCTTTGCTATTATCAGAATCCGATGAGGAAAGCAGGTTTTAGAAGTTAGCTCATGAGCTGCTTCTTTTTTGGTTTACGGACGCAAATCGTGCCCTACACTTAGCAGCATTACACGGCTATTGATAAGGATACACGTTGCAAGTTCTTGTCCTCAATAAATGCAGTTCAAATATTTCCTTGGTTAAAAGGGCTGGTACTGCTTAAACGTTACCAAAAAGTAATTACATCACTTCAAAGTGCGTACTTCTCAAGCCGAACCCTAACGTGCAAAATGACATTAATCAAGAACATGACGTTAGGAGATGAACTTATATGAATACAGATCAACGTTCACATCATTCGCAAAAAACGGCCTTGGTTGTAGGGGCCAACGGGGTGATCGGCCGCAACCTCATCGAGTACCTTGCGACGCTTCAAGGCTGGGATATCATCGGCGTATCGCGCCGAGGCGGGGAATCCACGAGCCGCGTACGTTATATCTCCGCGGACCTGCTTGATCGGGAGGATACGATCGCCAAATTAAGCTCCTTGACCGAAGTGACGCATATCTTCTACGCAGCCTATCAGGACCGGCCAACATGGGCCGAACTCGTCGCGCCGAATCTGGCCATGCTCGTTCATGTCGTGGAGGCCATCGAGCCCATTGCCGACAATCTGCAGCATGTCAGCCTGATGCAGGGCTATAAGGTATACGGCGCGCATCTCGGTCCGTTCAAGACGCCGGCCCGGGAAACGGATGCGAATCATATGCCGCCGGAGTTCAATGTGGATCAGCAGAACTTCCTGGAGGTACGGCAGCAAGGCAAAGCCTGGACCTGGTCCGCGCTGCGCCCCTCCGTTGTCAGCGGATTCGCCCTTGGAAACCCGATGAATCTGGCGATGGTCATTGCCGTCTATGCCTCGATCTCGAAAGAGCTCGGCATTCCTCTGCGTTTTCCAGGTAAGCCGGGAGCCTATCACAGCCTGCTGGAGATGACCGATGCCGATCTGCTCGCGAAGGCGACCGTTTGGGCGGCGACCGATCAACGCTGCGCCAATCAAGCCTTCAATATTACGAACGGGGACCTGTTCCGCTGGAACGAATTGTGGCCGAAGATCGCATCGTATTTTGAGATGGAAACCGCACCGCCCCTGCAGATGAATCTGGAAACGGTCATGGCGGATAAAGAGCCGGTTTGGAATCGCATGATTGAGAAGCATGGGCTTGCGAAGCACGATTATGAAGAGCTTTCATCCTGGAAGTTCGGTGATTTCGTGTTCTCCTGGGATTATGATTTCTTTGCAGACGGCTCGAAGGCCCGCCGCTTCGGGTTTCATGAGTATGTCGATACGGAGGCCATGTTCATGGACATCTTTGACGAGCTCCGGCGGCGTAAAGTCATTCCATAAGCGAACGCGCAACCTGCATGACGAAGAGCCGACTATAAGAGGAATAGCCGGCTCTTCTCCTGCAGGTTAATGCGTTTCTTCAAGCGCAGGCTTTTCCAGCACGATTGCGGACTCGCCGTATTTTCGCTCGATATGCGCATCTCCCCATCGGCACATCAGATGAAGAATCTCCTTCAGGCTCCAGCCATACTCGCTCAGTTCATACTCCACCTTGGGTGGAACCTGATTGTACGTTTTGCGTACTATAACGCCTTCCTCTTCCAGCTCCCGCAAATGCTGTGTCAGCATTTTCTGGGTGATCTGGGGAATCAGGCTTAAAAATTCGCTATTTCGCCTTTTGCCGAAAGTAAGATGAAAGAGAATGACCGGTTTCCACTTTCCGCCAATGACCTCCAGCGTAGCTTCGACCGCCGTGTTGTACACTTTTTCTTTAGACTCCATGCAAGCCTCGCTCCTTCGTTACACATATGGCATTACCACAGATTTCCGATCTCCCGCTTTACTTCTTCCACTATAACACGAACACCTTCCTCGATCTGATCCAATCGCGCTCTGGAAATGCTGATACGTATAAACTTCTCGCGCATCAGGTAGTCGGACAGATAAAACAGCTTGCCGGACACCACATGAACGTTCCGTTCCTTCAGCCGCCTGATCAACCGCTCCAGGTTCACGGTCTGGGGCAGCTTAAACAGCTGATATATACCGCCGTCGCCGGGCACGGCTTCAATGAACCCGGTCCCCTCGATCCGCTGCACCGCAGCGTTCAAAGCTTGCATTCGGGTTTCGTACTGGCTGTAAATTTTCTGTTTATGCCGCTCGTACATCCCGTTGCTGATATAAATTTCGAGTGCCGCTTGGGAAAGCAGCGACGTATCCCCGTAACTTTTGTAGGCATGGAACGTTTCGAGCAAACGTTCCGGCAGGACGACGGCCCCTAATCGCAGTCCGGGAAAAACGATCTTCGAAAAGCTCTTCAGATACACCACGTGCGAGGATCTGTTGTACGCATAGATTGGATCGTATCCCCGTTCTTCGCCTAAATCGGCCATATAGTCGTCTTCCACAATATAAACGCGATATCGGGTCGCCAGGTTTGCAATGGCCTTCCTCTGCTCGGCGCCATAGGAAGTGCCCAGCGGATTATGATATCTCGGCATCGTATAGAAAAATTTAATGCGTCCGGTTCGGAATTGCTCCTCCAAAGCCTGCAGGTCGATGCCAGCTGCCGTGCGCGCGATTCCGATAACGGGGAACCCCTCGCTCTCCAGAAACTTCAGGTAGTTATTGTAGCTGGGCTGTTCCACCAGAATGATGGACTTTCCGCCAGGGAACGGCATTTTCGCCAAGATCTCGAGCGCCTGCTGAGCGCCTGCCGTGACCACGGTTCTCTCGGCGGTAGTGAACACCTGATTTCCGGCCAGGTGAGAGACCAGGGTATGGCGAAGCTTCTCCATCCCTTGCGTATCGCCATACGTAAACAGCTCATATTTATAGGTATCAATCGCCTTGTTCAGGCAATGTTGAAAATCCAAATACGGGAATACATTCACGTCCGGGGAGGCCGAAGAAAAATCGATCATCGCATGAACGCTCCCGTCCTCCTCCGATTTCGGACGGTCAACCACATAATACCCGCTTTGGGATACGGAATAAATCGCATGCCGTTTCTCCAGCTCGGCGTATGCCCGCAGTACGGTGCTGATGCTGCATCCGTACATGGCTGCCGCACGCCGCACGGAAGGCAGCTTCTGCCCCGGACGATACTGTCCTTCCGAAATTTTGGTTTCCAGCTCCGAGAGAATGGACAAGTATTTTTGCATCATGCACCTCCTGTCTTTTCTATGCTTGATTATATCCGACTCCCCTTTATCCCAAAAGATCTAATATTTTTAGGTGAAAAACCTAATTTTATTAGGTTTTTTGAGTGGAAAACGTCTGATAAAATATATACAAGCGCTTACAATGCAAGAATCGAGGAGGACATGTGATGACCAAGCCCGTAAAGCCTAACGAACCGATCGTAACCCATATCTATACCGCAGACCCTTCCGCCCACGTATTCGAGGGCAAAATTTATATTTATCCATCCCACGACCTGGATCACGAGAACACGTCCAATGATAACGGCGACCAATATGACATGGAGGACTACCACGTTCTCTCGATGGAGGATGTGAATGCTCCATGCGTGGACCATGGCGAAGCCCTTCATGTGAAGGATGTTCCATGGGCGAAGAAGCAAATGTGGGCACCGGATGCTGCCTTCAAGAACGACACTTACTATTTATATTTTCCTGCCAGGGACCATGACGATATTTTTCGTCTTGGAGTAGCTACAAGCTCTTCGCCTTCCGGTCCATTCAAGCCGGAGCCCCATTACATTCCGGGCAGCTACAGCATCGATCCTGCCGTATTCGTGGACGACGATAACCGGGCCTATATTTATTTCGGCGGTCTCTGGGGCGGACAGTTGGAACAATGGCAGACCGGTTCACACATTCCGGATGCGGAGGGACCTGCAGCAGATGCGCCTGCCATCGGACCGCGGGTCGCTGAGCTGAGCGACGACATGCTTACTTTTAAGGAGTCGCCCCAAGAAATATCCATCGTGGATGAGAAGGGCAACCCGATCGTTGCGGGGGATGAAGAGCGAAGATATTTCGAGGGACCTTGGGTTCATAAATACAACGGCATCTACTATCTATCGTACTCCACCGGATCAACGCACAAAATCGTCTATGCCACGAGTGAAAGTCCGACGGGCCCCTTTGAGTTCAAGGGCACGATTCTGACACCCGTTATCGGCTGGACGACCCATCACTCCATCGTTCAGTTCCAGGACAAATGGTATCTCTTCTACCATGACAGTTCCCTGTCCGGCGGAGCAGACAACAAACGCAGCGTCAAATTTACCGAGCTGACCTACAACGAGGACGGCACCATCGAGACGATTAACCCATACGGCAAATAAGCCGTCACAAGCTATGCCGTAAAATAAACAAGCTGACCCACATTATGGAGTCAGCTTGTTGCCGTTCGCAATATTGTTCATCTGTTGCAGCCCCGTCCGTTACACGCCCTTTTTAAACAAAGAAAAAGAGTAAATCGCCGGAGCCGCCGCGATCAGAATAATGACAGGGACGATGGCGATGGCAAGGTTCACCTTCAGAAACGCCGTCAGGATCATGAACGCTCCGCCTGCCATCCACAGGTACCCGGCAAAACGATGCGTTTTATTCCAATTATCCTGGCTGTTCAGCGTCCAAGGCAGCTTGATGCCCACCGTATAGTTCTGTTTGCTCTTCGGCAAATAATTGCCGGTGATCACGAGCAGCATGCCCACTAGAGCCGGTGCAATCGTCTGGATCGGCAGCTCGGCCCCCATAGCCTTAAACAGCGTGATTGGCATGAGAATGAGAGACAGTGCGGGGATGAGCCATAGACCCATCGTTCTTAAAACCGGGGCAGCGTTCATTTTCTTAGGATCGTTGTTAAGCCCCACATTGACAATGACGTTAATAACCGCCGTAATCAACGGAAGCACAAACGCCGCAACCGCCTTCGGCACATAATTATCCGGATTGCCCGCCGCATTCCAGTGAACAGCCACCTGCTCAGGCAATTGGCTGTACAGCGTCATCGATAAAATAATCGGCAATAAGCATATCAGCGTTGTTAAAACCAGCATCGAGCTATTTTTTTTCCTCATCTTGTTTCCCCCCGTTAAATTGTGAAAACCACAGCATGATTTCTTCGAAGACGGACACGTTGATCTCATAATAAATATAATTTTTATATTTTGTTTCAAATATCAGTCCGGCCTTCTTCAGCTGCGACAGATGATACGAGATGGTCGCCCCGGTCATATCGAAATGCTGACCGATCTCTCCGGCTGACATTTTGCCGCGTTTGAGCATAACCAGGATGTCCCGTCTCACCGGATCAGATAACGCCTTGAATGTTTCCGGAAACCCCAATGTGCATCACCCATATTTCTATTTAGAATTTCATCTAAATACATTATGACTTATACCTGCATCCAATTGCAATACCTATTTTGAAAAAAATCTAAATAGAATGCAAAATGGGCATCCGGTCAAGCCCCATCGCCATGGTCGTAATTATTGTTTGCCTATAAACGACGAAAGCCTGCCACGGACCCGCGTTACGCGCTGATCCATAGCAGGCTTGCTCCACGGCCTGTTTATCCAAGCAGCTTCTCGAATACCGGAAAGCTTGCTGCTCTATCCGGGAAATTCACTTCTCCCCGCAGGTCATAACCTAAGCCTTGATACAGCTTAAGCGCAGCCGTATTCTTGGCATAGGTGTCCAGTCGAAGACTTCGGTAACCCCGGCGTGCGCCATACTCTTCGGAGAAAGCCACCAGCTTTCGCGCAATGCCCTGTCCGTGCGCTTCCGGATCGACGGCAAGGCGATGCATCATGAGATGCGGTCCCTCTTCCTGCTTCCAGCTAATGGTCCGGTACTGTTCATCCTGCGATTCGTCGAGGACAACGATGCCCATAATACGGCCTTCGCTCTCGGCTGCAAACAACGTTCCGTGCTGCAAATCCTCACCGATTACCTCCCGGTTCGGATATTGATCATCCCATTGATCGCTGCCTCCAGCCTGCATGACCGTAACGCAGCGTGCAATCAAAGCCATGATTTCCTGAAGGTCCTCTGTCCGCCCTGTCCGTATGTTCAAATTCATCGAAACACCTACTATTGTTTTTTAGAACAGTTTACTATGGTTGGACGGCTGCAACAACTCGTAAGCATGACCCTCGAAAGCATCCTATTTAAGCAATGTAAGAGTCACCTCTATCGTATTGTTTACGAAAGAGCGCTCCGGACGGGATTTCAACATCACGGTCAGACCAATTAAGGATACGATGAGCGCTTGCGATAAAGCTTTGGCGTCTGTGCCCTTCGCAAGCTCGCCCGATTGTATGCCCCGCTCAATGGTTTCTTGGAATATGACCGCCAGGTACATCTGATGTTCCCTTGTCAGAATTTCAAATTTCTCATCATGAGGCGCAAGCTCGACCATCGTATTGATGCAAAAACATCCGCGGCTGCGGCTTTCGGCGTATTCCTCATCCACCACATGCTCAAAAAAGGCCCGGAACGCCTCCCTGACCGATCGATGATGTTGCAGCCTGGTTCGCACCTCGGAAGCATGCCCTCTCGTGTATTTGCGCAGCGCGGTTTCGAACAGCTCTTTTTTGTCTCCAAACGCAGAGTAAATACTGGGCCGCTGAATGCCCATTCTGGAGGTCAAATCGCTTAATGAAGTAGCCTCATATCCCTTCTCCCAAAACAGCTGCATCGCGGCATCCAATACCTTCTCTTCATCAAATTCGCGGACTCGTCCCATCGTTAATTACCTCTCGTTACTTTAGATTTAAAGGAAGCTCGATGATTAGGCGGTAAGCAAACAGCTATTTTTCATTACCAATCAGTAAAATAATTTTAAGATCTACGGATGCTTTTGTCAAACACCCAATATTCGATTTTTGCATTATATCAACACTTACAACTATAATTCTAACCACTTCAATAAACGTATTGACATGAATTGTCACTATGGGATATATTTATCGATGATTTTAATATACCGATCGGTACACAAAAAAAACGAAAGGAATGGATGCATAAAAATGGAGGGAATGATGGATAAAAACGCAGCCCATAACGAAATGGGGGCAAATACGTCACAGGGAGCGCCAAATTCGTCTGAATGCGTTACTGCTGCTCCGATGACTCGTTACGTGACGTTATTGTTTGCAATTGCTTGCGGCATGTCGGTTGCTAACATCTACTTTGCACAGCCGCTGCTCGATCAGCTGTCATACGAGTTCAACATGAATTATTCCGTCATCGGCATTGTGATTACCGTCACGCAGGTCTTCTATGCATTGGGACTGCTGCTGCTCGTGCCTCTGGGAGATTTGCTGAACCAGCGCCGATTGATTATCGGTCAGATGACGATCTCCGCAGCAGCTCTGGTGATCGTTGGTACTGCTTCCTCCGGTGCGATGCTCTTCGCAGGCTTGGCTTTGGTCGGGCTGCTTGCCGTTGTGACGCAGACCATCGTGGCATTCGCCGCAACTATGGCTGCCCCTGCTGAAAGAGGGCGTGTCGTCGGTATGGTAACCAGCGGAATTGTGATCGGGATCCTTCTTGCGCGAACCTTTTCCGGAATCCTGAAGGATCTTGCAGGATGGCGCTTCGTTTATTTGGTTTCGGCTGCGTTGATGCTGCTCATGGTCTGCGCATTATATAAGGTGCTGCCAAATGCTGCGCACAAGGTAAAGACCCTTTCTTATGCTCAACTGCTGAAGTCCGTATGGATGTTGTTCCTGCAAGAACGGCTATTACGTATTCGCGCCCTGTTGGCTATGCTGATTTTTACGGCCTTCAGCATATTGTGGACCCCATTGGTACTGCCTCTTAGCTCGACGCCGCTATCCCTTTCGCACTCGGCTATCGGGGTGTTCGGCCTCGTGGGCGTCGTAGGGGCATTGGCTGCAGCAAAGGCCGGTAAGCTGGCCGATCGAGGTTATGGACAGCGAACGACAGGAATTGCATTGTTCCTGTTATTGCTGTCATGGCTGCCCATCGGCTACACGGAACGGTCGCTGTTCGCCTTGGTCATTGGCATTATTCTGTTGGACTTGGCGGTACAGGCCGTGCATGTCACGAATCAGAGCATGATTTTTGCATTGCGGCCGAAGGCGCGCAGTCGGATTGTTGGCGGCTACATGATGTTCTATTCCGTCGGAAGCGCTGCCGGTTCCATAACTTCGACCCATATTTACGCACACTTCGGCTGGCATGGGGTATGCGTGCTCGGGGCCTCCGTCAGCTCTATTGCTCTTATTTTTTGGGCTATGACCAAAGGAAATAATGGTGCCCATTGACAATAAATTCAAACTACAAAAGATCGCTTCCCTCTGTAACGGGATGGCGATCTTTTAGAATATCCACGAACAGTGCGAGCTTGCCAGCCCAGACGTCAATTATTTTCGAATCTCTAACTATCGATACGGATGAACGGGTACAGTTCCTCAGAATAACAAAAGACACGCCGTATGGGCGTGCCTTCATTCTATTCTTAAGGCGTTTTCCCCAGGATCACTTCGCCTGTGGTCTTATCCCAGGACATCGGAATGCCAAGTTTGGATGTGATCAACTCCAATGGAAACATGCTCGATTTCGCCAGGAATGGAACGCTGGCATCTTCTCGCGTCACCTTCCCGTTCACCAATACAACGGCAGGATCACTGGATTTAATGGATACGGTATTCCCGCCATAAGAGAAAGACCATACCGGAAATCGATGATTTCCATGTTTCGGATCCGGATTCGACTGTCCGCGCTTCACTCTGATCCCGAGGGCTTCAAATACGCTAGTATACGGTACATACAGCTTGCCTTTCACCACGGCGGAGGATCCGTAGAAGCTAACCGTTTGTCCGTTTACCGTCCAGGACAGAGGAGTCTGTACCATAACTGGATTCTCATCGTTCTCGTTAGCCGAGCCGCTGCCTTGATATTTCTCTTCTCCCCATGCCAGCACCTTGCCGTCCTGATTGGTTGCGTAACCGGTATATCCCTTGCTTCCCCAAAGTGCCGTTATACCTGCCAGACCTTTCACTCGAAAAGGCTTGGCCTTCGGATCGTTGTAATTCCACTGCCAGACCGTGCCGTCGTTTTTAAGCATAAATAAACGGTTGGATCCCGTTCTTATCTCTTGGATATCGTTTAATCCCTTCACCACAGCTGGTGCTTGCTGCTTCGTATTCACATTCCACCTAAGCACCGTCCCGTTCTCATGCAGCAGAAACACGTCATACCAATGCGCGGCGATTCCGGTAATGGAGGAAGCAACCAGAGGTTTAACTTCGCGAAACTCGCGTTCCAGGCGGAATCGATCGTAGAAGCTATTATATACCGTTAACATATCGACACTGCCGTCTTTACCGAGAATCAGGGCCTCATGTCCGGCGACCACGATTGTTTTTGCATTCGTGACTCCCTTGATTGGAAAGTACTTTACCGTCATCTTTAAATGATCATTCGGATCAAACGTCGGATTCCATATCGTTGCAGACCCATCCTTATGCAATGCGACAGAACCATGGTTTGAAATGGCCAAGCCGGCTACATCCTTAAGTCCTTCCAGCTTGATCAGCCCTCCCCGCTTTTGGAAAGGTAACAACGGATCCCCGTTAATATAAGGAGAGTAATAATCGCCCCAGGCCCACACGTCCCCGTTCTTGTCCAAGGCAAATGAAGAATTGTCGCCTGCCGCCACCTGAACAATATCGGTTAAACCCGCGACTTGCTTAGGCACCAATTGATGAATGCTGGTCCCGTCACCTACTTGACCTGACTTGTTATAACCCCAGGCGGTCACGGAGCCGTCGCTCCATGCCGCAACACCATGTCCGCTGCCGCCAGCCACGCTTACCGGTGTGGGGCGTGAATCACTTTTCACGGCTTCCGCTGCTCCCACGGAGCCAAGCACCGTACAATTGACTGCTAATAGGATCGTCACTAACATATAAGTTACCCTACGATTGAATTTCTTCACGGATGAGGCCTCCATTCTCAATCTATAATGGTATATAATACCATACCAAAAGATGGTAGGGAAAAAATAGTATACTCGCTGCTGATAGCTGGAAGCCGTTATTCAAACATGGCTGGATTCAGCCTATGTTTGTTGGAATAGAGTTGCCGTAACCTTGCAGTCCGCGCACAGGAACATATAATAGATGCCTTCCCCGTACTCCTCGATCTGTTCCCAATCCAGCTGCCCGATGAATGTCATGCTTCGGGAACAGCAAGGGCAGGAAGGGTAGACGGCGTCCTGGATCCAAGCCGGGTAACCGCCGATTTGCGAGACCGCCGGACCGAGCGCCCAATAGGCGGCATAATAGCTGTTCCGAGGATGGTCCGCAAGCCGAAAGGACTGCCCCGCCGACGCAAAGCTTCGCTCATCCTCCCCGGAATCAGGCACAGGTACATATTCCGGTTTAATATTAGTCTGGCTCCATTCGGATTTTCCGTGAAAATCCACATCCATGTATATCGTTTCGTAACAACTGCAGTTCACGCAGGTGCTCACACGAAGCCTCTCTCCGGACAACCCCAGGAATCGAAGCTTCGGATGGCTGATGTCCAGATCCGCCAAAATGGTCAGGCTGCTTCCGCACCATGGACAGGAAGCGGAATCCTCCTTCAAAAATTGTGCGGGCTCGGGTTCAACTGCATAGGTGCTTTCTGTTGGCACTTTTTTCGCTATGGCGTAGCTGTCATGGTAGAATAGTCGGCGCTTGCTCCCATTCTCCGTGAGCTCCCAGCCCCCCTCATGCGCATAAGCTTCAGGCGGAACATACAGCTCCTTAGCCCAAGATGGAGGATCGGACCTCCATTCTTGAAATTGGCGCACAACCTGATCATCGCCGATCCAAGCCAAGGCCAACAGCAGATGGTTGCGGTTCTCCCTGTCCTGCTCAACGAATTGAAGCATCCGGTCCCGGCCTCGGGCAGGGGCATCTTTGAACAAAATGCCGGGGTAATAGATCCCCCGCTCCAGCAGTATCGGTATGCAGGATTCAAGCGAGTAGTCCCGATAGCAGATCAGGGACACAAGAATCTCCTGGCAGGTGTCCTCATCGCCCGATTCGAGCAGTTCAAGGGCTGCATTCAGCATGCGGTCGGCGTCACCCTCAGATAAAGCGGAATATACCTCTTCTCTTTTCAGATGATAGGGAATATATCGGATTAATGGATCCCGCTTCACCGGGGCATGCATGATCTTAAGGATCTCTACCGGGTCCGTTATCCCCTCGTACAAGTCGATATCTCTCCGGTGCTGTTCTATGTAACGCTGCCGTTCTGCGCGCTCCATCTCCTGCTTGCACGGCATGCAATAACCGCCGGTTTTGGCCGCGGTTGCCGGCAATATCGTTGCCGAACATCCTTCGCTTCGGCATGGCAGCCGTTCTGTCATGCGGTCCCCTCCTTATTCTAGTAAGTCCACTCAGCTGGAGCCCGGCCTGTTTTCTCATGGCCATGAATTTCCTCTATTAACTATAGCTTTCTTTTCATTCCCATATCAACAAGGAGCTCTCTTATCTTCGGGATCTATCACCTCAAGAAAGGCGAGATCCGTTAACGTCTATGAATACGCATTATTCGACGGAAACGCATATTACCGAAAATAGCGATCCTTCATGAAAGGCATATGGCCGACCAGCCATCCAAGCACGCCCCGAACCACGCATCGTGCGCGCAGGGAGCAGTGCGCACGATGTACAAAAACCTGTTACATCAGGGAGTTGTTCATGCAGAAAAATGAACGCGAGAAAGGGGAATAGCATACTCCGAGCGTATCGACTCTTAAACGCCAGCCTGGCGGCGGACAGTTAAGCTCTTTCACCTCAGCGATTGCGCTAGCCCGGTTCGCCACGTGGGATGGAGCGGCTGCCAGCCATACTCCTTCCGGGCTTTGGCGTTGGATGCGCCGCGCTCGCCGCGCTTGCTCCCTGCTTGATAGGCTGGAGCTGGTGCTTGCAGCGCATCGGCATACACCGGCAGCCATGCCGTTCCCGCAGCAGGCTCATCGTCAACGATGTTGACCGGGCCTGACGGCCAGTCCAATGCCAGCAGAGCGGCAAGCGCCGCATCCTCGACATGGAGAAAGGACTGAACGCCATCCGTTGCCGGCAGAGCTCGACTTCGTACTTTTTCCGCCATGATTCCGTTGGCGTCGTACCACGTGTCGGGTCCGTAGAATATTCCGTACCTTAGAATGACGTGGCTCGGCATTTGGGCAACGGCATGCTCCAGCGATACGATACCGTCTATCGTCGACTTGCGAGGTGCAGGCGCTTGGACATCCAGGGGGGCGTCTTCGGTGGCGGGATGCTCTCCCGGCTCGTACGCCCAAGCAATGCTCTGGGCAATCATTCGCTTAACGCCATGGATTTGGGCGGCTTCCACCAAATGACGCGTTCCCTCTATCCGAATCCTGGCATTATCCTCCAGATTCCATTGGCTTAACGAAGTTAGCTGATGGATAATGACATCCGGCCGGATCTCCCCGATTGCGGCGATCATTCCTTCGCGGTCAAAAGCATCCGCAACGATCCCTCTTGCTCCCCAGGATTCGATCAACCCTTTACCCTGATTATTGCGGGTCATGCCTGTAACCTCATGACCGGCTTGCACCAGCTTGGGAAGCAGCTGCTGGCCGATGACTCCCGTAGAGCCTGCAACAAATATGTTCATATAAACTGACAACCTCCTGTTCGTTAGATATAAAATGAATGGAACCCTTCGAGAGTGAAAGACATTAAGGGGCCCTGGTCCTGTCGTAAATTGGAATTGCAGTTCCATCTTAGCATGATGGATAAGCATCCTTAAGGGCCACTTTTCATCGGGCAGACCGTGCCAATTCATCCCCGGCGCAGATGATCAACACGGTTATCCCGGAAGCAGCCAAATCAAGTCAAGCGCACTACAAGCTCTTTTTTGCCAAGCCGGGTGGATCCTCGCCGTATTCGCATAACACAAAAACGCACCACATAAAAGTGGCGCGTTCACTTGAGAATAATAGCCGGTTCCTGTCCATTTACTCTTCTTCTGTTACATCACGTATCGACGCATTCGTAGCGCTGCGCTGCTGCCGGCATTCCGGTTGATTGCATACGCCATAAAAGGTCGCGATTCGATTCGTATCCACCGTATCGATTAGAGCGTTGCAATGTCTGCATAGGATGACACCCATATTCACCTTTTTAACGGAATGGTTCATGCTTCACTCATCCTCTCTTGGTATCAGATTTGTGTTCAGAACTTCCCAGCCATGTGCTTCCTGCTTACCTACAGACCGAACCTCCATTTCCGCTTCTTCTCTTTGGGTTCGATTCACCTCCAATTAAGCATGTTAAATATGAATCGGTTGTAATTAATGTACACCATAAATATATAATACACAATATATATTAAAAAAATAGTTATTTTCATCATATATGACGTCATATTAAATAGACTTTCGTTCCGTGTCTCCTCAGTGTCTATCATGCCTTGTGGAGCGAAAATGTCGCAGTCATTGAGTTTTTAATCGCTTGTGCTGGTTGGGATACTTCATGAAGCTTCCCAGACAAGATCAGATAATCGGTGACGAAAGATAATTGTCGCTCAGAGCCTAATTCGGTGAATATCTCAAAGTTATTTGGGTTTTCAATTGCTAGTGCTGGTTGGATACTTCACCTCACCTCTTATACCAATGAGCTCGTACCAGAGGTACCGAAAGAAACGAGTTTCATCTGATGTCTGCTTGGAGGCTTATAGTGAAACCAATAAAAAAGCCCCATGATTTAGGCAGCATTGCATCGGCTTCTCATCAGGGGCATTTTTTCATGGTCGAAATAGACTGATGTAATTAGGATCCGAATATCGGTATCCATTCAATCATGAGAACAATACCTATTGCTAAACCCGCAAAACACAAGTTATACTACCCAACATAAGGACGTGAAGAACACGCCGCTTCTATTCAAAGTGCCCCAATGAAGGATTGGGGTTGCATTGTATGGGGCGGCTTTTTTATTTTCTAGCAAAATCGCATTCCGTCTTATACTGAGGAGGGTAACTGATCATGTCACGGTTCGATCAACAATATGAGCTCTGGATACACACGAATATCCTCAATGAAAAGAATCCCCGCAGGCTCGAAATCCTTAATAAAGGCCTAGGCCATGGCACCGTGGAGTTTCTGCGTTCCGTATGGTTTCCAGCGATCGGTCATTTCAATGACTTGCATCCGGAATGGGAAGTACGCGATTTCAGCAATGGTTATCGTTATTGGACCTAGCCTATATGCCAGGTGATGCTAGAGGAGGCATCGAAATACAAGGGTACGGGCCGCATGCCCGCGATCTGGACGTCAGAAGGTTTAAGGATTTATGCCGCCGCCATTGTTTATTGGCACTGGATGGCTGGACATTCCTTCCCATAGCCTATCCCTCCATCGTCGAAGAGCCAAAGCAGTGCCAGCAGCTCATCCTATCCTTCGTCGGCAGATTCGTTGCATCCGATGTACCTGCATCATTAAGCTGGCTGGAGGCTGAAGCTGTGCGATTTGCCCGGCGACTTCTGCGCCCGATAACCCCTTTGGAGCTTGCCGCCCATCTTAGGGTAAGCGACCGGCATACCCGACGAATATTGCACAAACTGGTGGAGCTCCGGATTCTGGACATCGCAAGCGGAGAACAACGAGTCCGTACCTACAAACTCCGCTTGTAAATGGTAGTAATGACGGGGGGATAATATTTATTGGAAGAAGAGGATCAATATTCCAATCGGGAATATGAGGACAGCAAGGAGGGGGCTTGTGATGGGTACCGGCGATATTACAGACCAGAGAAATGAATATTAGTTACACTAAGTGGACACCAGATCCGTTATTTCGAAAAAAACAGCCACTTTATCCGAACTTCCGGACACAGGATCCGCTATTTACTCTAAACACCATGATTATCAGCCATTTTCTAAGTAATAGCGGATCTGCTGTCCTCATATAACCCAAAACTCGCCATTTAAGACCAAATAGCGGAACCTTGGTCCTTATCAAGTTGCAACAGTCACAAACAAGCCCGGACCTACAAACTCCGCTAGGTAAATGGTAGTGATGATGGGGGAATGCAACAGTTTTGCAGTTCTTGCGGATATTGCAGTTCTTCAGTCCTTGTAGTTCTTGAAGTTCTTGAAGTTCATGTAGTTCTTGCAGTTCTTGCAGTTCTTGCAGTTCTTGCAGTTCTTGCAGTTCTTGCAGTTCTTGCAGTTCTTGCAGTTCTTGCAGTTCTTGAAGTTCTTGAAGTTCATGTAGTTCATGCAGATATTGCAGACCAGAGAAATGAATATTAGTTACACTAAGTGGACACCAGATCCGTTATTTCGAAAAAAAACGCCACTTTATCCGAACTTCCGGACACAGGATCCGCTATTTACTCTAAACACCATGATTATCAGCCATTTTCTAAGCAATAGCGGATCTGGTGTCCTCATATAACCCAAAACTCGCCATTTAAGACCAAATAGCGGAACCTCGGTCCTCATCAAGTTGCAACGGTCACAAACGCAAGCCCGTACCTACAAAAATAGCGGAACCTCAGTCCTCAAACCTCACTACTTCTGCCCTCCACCTGATGCTGGATCTCAATCAGCGTCTCATCCCAAAAACGCCTCATGATCTCTCGCACATAAACGTCATCCAACATCTCCTGATGGATCGCGATGGTCGTGTTTCCCGTTTTCGTGGACAGCACATAAATTTGCAGCCGGGACGGGTTGTCCCACTCCTTACGTTTCCAGGTCAGGCGCAGCTTATGGTAAGGGACGACCACCGTAATTTTGCCGGACACGCCTTCCTTCGACTCATATTCCTGCCCGACCCGCAGCTCCAGAGAAGGAACAGCTCCGATCCATAATGACAGGCCCTCTGGAGACTTGAGGAAATCCCACAGGCTCTCCTTCGTCACGGCCATCGTTTTCCTGACACCGATCTGAACCCCGGCATCTTTCGTAACGCCGACAGGCACCCGGCCCATCAGCTGTTCGTACATCGTGGCGATCCATTCGCCCCACTCCCCGGATACCTGATGCTGCTCGACAATGTGGTTTCTGATCTGCTCATGGGACCAGAGCGGGTCCACTTCCTGCCCAAGGGCTACGACCCATGCTTCCCACGAACGTTCCGTTGCTTTTATCACTTCTTGTTTAAAAATGGAGCCAACCATCGCGCGCTCTCCTCCTGATACGATCTGATGGAGTTCATTATATAACACAAACACTGACAAAGAAGGTCAGTGTTTATCATCAGCTTTGATAATATTTGAATAACGACTCGGCAATATCGGCCAAACCTGATTTCAGCTCCTCGGGCCCGACGATGCGAATCTTACCGCCGAAGGATAGAAGATAGTAAGCAACTTGCGTATACAACGTAGACTCATCCAGTCTAAACACCGCCTCCTCCGCCGTACGTTCGACGAGCGCGTGGCCGAGCAGCCAATGCCCGCATAAATCGTCCAAAGCTTGGGGGATGCCTTGGATATGCACGGAAACCAAATGGGGATTGGATTCGGAGCCTTGCTCCATCAACAGGCTGTCCAATAAAAATTCACGCGGGGAAAATGTCGCCGGGCGGTCAAACACGACGTCGGTAGGCCGAATCTGGCCCATGCGGTCGACACGGAAGGAGCGAATTTCACCGCGCAGATGGCAATAGCCAACCGCATACCATTTGCTCTTCCAGTGAACGAGCCCATAGGGATCTAAGGTCCGTGTCTGCTTAACGCCATCATAGCCTGTTGTGTAATCGATCTCGAGACTGGTTTGCCGGTCGATCCCGGCTTCGATCTCATGCAGCATGGAGGTAAGCCCGGAGGCTGCAGGCGGATGGATGGCCTCGATACTGTTCTCCTGTTGCTCCAAACGCTTCAACTGCTCCGGATTCGTATATCGTTTGATTTTGGATATGGCCCGATTCAGCGGCTCTTCGGATGGATACCCCGCTTCCCGTGCGAATGCTGCTGCATGAAGAAGCGCTTTTTGCTCATCGGCATCAAAAAACAAGGGCTCCAGCTTGATATGATCCGGAATGGAGTACCCTCCGTCGCGTCCCATCTCCGAAATGACAGGCACTCCCGAAATGCATAGGGCATCGATATTCCGGTAAATCGTTCGGATGTGAACGCCCAGTTCCTCCGATAGCTGTTTTGCCGAAATTCTTTTGCGCGATTTCAGCAGCCAAAGAATTGCCAGCATATTATCCGCTTTGGACATCGTGTGCAGCCGTCCTTCCCTTGGAATTCCTTCGTTTGCCGTTTGTTCTATTATATCTCACTTCCTTAGAAGGTTTGGAGATATTCTTCCTGCTGCTGCGCTCTGACGTTGTCCAGCGCTCCCAATGAGAAAAGCCGACCCGCTGCAGGATCGGCCTGATTTTGTACATCGTGCACGCTACTCCCACGCCCACGGTACGCGGTCAGTGGCATGCTTGGATGGCTGTCGACTAGATGTAACGGAAAGATGATGCCCTGCTTCATCGGCTGTCATACTCATGTGCACCGTGAACGACAACTGTCCCTGCTTCATCTGCTGTCACACTCAGCACAGTGACGACTGTTCCTCATTCATCTGCTGTCACACTCAGCACCGTGGCGACTGTTCCTTATTCATCTGCTGTCACACTCATGCGCACCGTGAATAACGACGTTTCCTCATTCATCGGCTGTCATACTTCATGCGCATCGCGAAGTCAACTTTTCTTTCCTCAATGATCATGCCCCACCGTGATGACAACACTGCCCCTCTTACGCCCCGTATCCGCGTATCGGTGTGCCTCGGCGATTTGCTCCAATGCATACCTTCTATCGATGACCGGTTTGATCTTCCCTTCCCCAAGCAGATCCGTAAGCCGTCGCAAATCCTCCATCAGCACCTTGGCTACTCCCTGCCCTTCTACCGTTACATAACTCCCGCCCGCGGCAAGCAAATGCTTGCAACGGGATTTCGGCAGTTTGCCGACCGCGTCCAGAATGATGTCGTACCGATCCCCGCTTTTCGAAATATCCTCTTGGGTATAATCCACGACTTGATCGGCTCCGAGCGACTTCACCAGCTCTACATTCACGGTGCTGCAAACGCCGGTAACCACGGTTCCCGCATGTTTGGCAAGCTGTACGGCTAAATTCCCCACCGCGCCGGATGCACCATAGATCAGAACCTTGTGCCCCTGCCGGATGTTCGCTTTTCTAAAAAAATGCAGGGCCGTCGTCCCTCCGAAAAAGATCGCGGCCGCATCGTCATAAGTCACGTGCTCCGGCTTCATTACGATCATCCCGTCTTCGTGCATGCAGATGTACTGCGCATACGTGCCAAACCGCATTCCCCTGAATGCCAGAACCTGATCGCCGATCTTGAACCGTGTAACATCCTGGCCTACCGCTTCCACTTCCCCCGCCAGCTCCACCCCGAGAATCGGTTGTCTCGGCTTCCTCAGACCCAGCACCAATCGCATGGGAATTTTATACAATAGAGGACTGCGAAATCCCCGCACGCGGCAATCCCCCGAATTGACGGTAGTGGCATAAATTTTGATCCGAACTTCGTGATCCTTAGGAATAGGCTTCGCTACCTCCTGGAGCTGTAACACCTCCGGTGGTCCGTATGCGGTGCATACCATTGCTTTCATGGGTTTCCTCCAAACCTGCTTTTGCAATCAGTATATCTGCCGAGACGCACCGGGATATAGATACTTTAGTATGGTTTTCGAATAAAATACGGTATTCAAACCGGGCTGTCACCTACAGCAAGCCCAGCTCGCGCGCACGCGCAACAGCTTCGGTACGGCGGGTAGCCTGAAGTTTATCGAATATGATCCGGTTATGCCCTTTGACGGTACTAAGCGCAACAAAAAGCTTTTCGCTGATCTGACGATTGGAAAGTCCTTGGGCAATGAGACGCAGCACCTCCAATTCCCGTCGGCTTAGGGGCTCGATCAGAGACTCTGCAAGCTGAAGCTGGCTTGGAGAGGACTTGCCCGCGCTTTCCAGTCCTTCCATCTCAAAAGCATGCAGCAGCTTCTCCAGATAATCATGCATCGGTTGGGTTCCGGTTGCATCTCGTATCGGTTGGCTGGCAGATGCTGCTCTGAGCAGCTCCTGCATCGGCGGCCCTTCATCGATGAATAACCGGATAAAACCGCCGGGCTCGGCCTTCGCCACAGCCTTTGCGGCGATCCGGGCAGCTTTCAGCCTATCACCCTGGGCATGCAGAGCCAGGGCCAGCACGACCATGACCTTAAGCTGCTCGTCGGCCCATTCCTTAGCTTCCATCTGCGCCAGCAGGGGTTCCATGATCGCCTGAGCAGCCCCCGCCTGCCCTTTAGCCAACAAAACTCTAGCCTGGCTGAGAGGGAGCCCATGCTCCTGCGCCAGCTGGGAAGCTTCACTGAAATCTCCTTGTTGAAGCAGGACAAGCACCTGCGCTTCGGCAATGAAGGGTAGCTGACTCATGAACTGCTGCTGACGCCCGAGGCGATCCGCTTTAGCTAACATGGCGGCTGCTTCCCTCACTTCTCCTCGCGATAGCTTCAGCCTCGCGAGAAACACCTCGCAAGCCACGGCTCTGTCGGTTTGATCAAACTGCGCGGCTAATTGAAGGGCCTTCAGCCCATGCCGTTCAGCGGCATCAAGGTCATTCCACTCACGGCAGATTCGGGCCAGGCCCAAATGCGCTTCGCATGCTGCCGGCGGCGGAGGGTCACCCGCCAATTCCAGAACGCGTCGATAGGTCACGGCTGCTGCATATAATTGATTATCCGCTTCCTGAAGAAGTCCGAGTCCTAGCGTTGCCATCATGGCAATCATGAAATGTCCGATCTTCTGACTGATGGCAACGGCCTCCTCATAGGCCCGGCCTGCCGCGGCACGATCGCCCAGGAGCTGGTAAGCGTATCCCAGCGTCCACATCGAGGCCGTGCGGACAGGCAGATTATGCGGACTTAAATATTCCAAGGCCCGTCGCGACTCCGTCATGATGACTTCCGGCTGATGCTTGCTAACCGCAAGCGTCGCACGTATGGAGGCAATATGTCCTATGAGATCCCGGGTATTGCCGTTCTCCTCGGCTGGCAAATGAACCTCGGCGGCTTGAAGTTTGCGTTCGACGCGGTTCATTTGGCCGACCATCAGGAGAGCGGAGGCATGCATGACATTAAGCGCCGGCCTTGCGTCCAATTCTGCCTTCGGCAGGGAATCCAGCCAATCGAGCACGGGGTGGATCGCTCCACGGAAGACCAGGGGCATCCCCTCCCCTTCAATCAGACGCGCGGCGCGATCCATGTCCTGGGCAGCAGCCGCATGCTGGAAAGCCTCCAGCCAAAAATCATGACGATCATGCCAGTCGCTGGCACGCCGATGCAGTTCCGCCACGATCCTCTTCCCGTCTTCGGCATCCTTGCTTTTTCGGGATAGGCGTTGCCGCAATGCATCCGAGAACAAGTGATGATACCGGTACCAGCGCCTCTCGTTATCTAACGGAACGATGAACAGATTGGCACGTTCCAGGTACTCCAGGGTTTCTTGTCCGGAAACGGCCGCCATCGGGGAATCACCGTCTTCCCTCTGCAAAACGTATTCGCACAAGGAACCGCTGAGCCAGTCGAGAATGGAAGTGCGCAGCAAAAAATCCTGCACGCTCTCAGGCTGCTGCTGCAGCACTTCTTCAATCAAATAGTCCAGCACGTAGCGGTGGCTGCCGCTGAAGGATCGAATAAAGCCCGCAGCGTCTCGATGGCCCTGCAAGGACAGCGCCGCTAACTGCAGGCCGGCGATCCAGCCTTCCGTACGGGATGCAATAAGCGCTGCATCCTCCCCTGACAGGTCCAGCCCCATCACATGCCGCATGAATTCGGAGGTTTCAGTGGAGGTGAACCGCAAATCCGGTGTCCGTACTTCCGTCAGTTGGTTCCTTGCACGGAGCCGGGCCACGGGCAGATCGGGATCCTTGCGGCTGGCGATAACCACATGCATCTGTGGCGGCATGTGCTCAATGAGAAAGCCAAGGGCGCGGTCTATCGGTTTGGAATCAAGCACGTGGTAGTCATCAAGCACAAGGATGACACGGTCAAGCTTGGCTGTGATTTGATTCAGCATGGCCATAACGATGGCTTCGATTGGCAGAGGATGCGGAGACGGGGCGTGGAGTGTGCTCACCATCCTCTCTTCGATATCAACCCCGATGGTTTGCAGGGCAGCCAAGAGGTAAGCGAAAAATCTGGATGGCTCACGGTCCTCCTTTTCCAAGGACAGCCAGGCAACGGGCTGCGGACAGCCCCCGATCCATTGGCTGAGCAGCGTGGTTTTGCCGCTCCCGGCAGAGGCGGAAATCGTGGTCAGCTTCCGGTGCAGACGCAGCCCCTCGTTCAAACGTTCGATCAGTCTGGGACGAAGGACAGCCTGGGACCGTGGAGAAGGAATATATAATTTCGTGGACAAAATCGTCGTGGACATCATAACCCCCGTTATGCCGTCATTGCAGCAGTTTTCAACTTATTGTTTGCTATGTTTAAGTGTTCGACGGATGCAGGGTTTTCCCTCTTGTGCGCTACCTCCGCTCGCTGCAGTCGAACCGGAAGCATGATTGGAAGGGTTGCGCATACGATGAAAGATTTTATAATTAGAGCGCTTTAACAGGAGTCCGATTCAAAGGCGAGGTGATAGGCGTTAAGAGAGAACAACGCAATGCAGCGACTCCGACTGAACGGTTGAAGTATCGAAATTATTTATATTTATATGATGATCAAGCCATCCTTCAAGTTTGGCGGAGATACTTACGATTTCTGATAAAAGGCTGGCAGGCCACCCAAAGGTTCTTCCTTAGGCGGCCTGCTGCATAAATGAATTTCCTAAGTTTAGACGCATAACCTCTCTCAGCTCTCATCGTCGGAGTTGCGATATGGACAAATCAACAGCGCTTCTTGGATCGTCTCGGCTACGATATCTGCTGCGGATTGGCCCGAAGTGAGCCCTCTTGTGCCTTGCCCTGCCCATAAGGACATATATTCCGGATTGCTTTGGCGATTGGCGGCATTTCGTATGTCGCGGGTCACCGTATTCTGCGTAGGGAAAGGCAGCGGCTCTACGCCGCCTGCATCCCATTGCTTAATGAAGGCATTGCGGATGCCTCTCGCCGGCCGCCCCGAGAACGCTTTGGTAATGACCGTGCTCTCTTCCGTGCTGCGAAGCAGCGCTTGCTGGTAAACCTCATGCGCACCCGATTCGGCCGCCGTCAGAAAGCGCGTCCCCATCTGAACGGCTTGGGCGCCAAGAACAAGCGAGGCCACAAGTCCGCGTCCATCCATGACGCCCCCGGCGGCAATGACGGGAATCTTGACCCGGTCCACGATCTGCGGCACCAAAGCAAACGTTCCGATTTGGGCCCCCATCGGGTGCTCCGAAATATCAAACGTGCCCCGATGCCCCCCTGCTTCGCTGCCTTGGGCAACGACGGCGTCGCAACCTGCTTGCTCGGCCAGGATAGCTTCGCGCACCGTGGTTGCCATCGCAACCACAAGCAGTTTAGCTTCTTTCGCTTGCCGCATAAGGGGCTCATCCGGAATACCGAATGCCGTGCTGATAACGGGCACCTTCTCTTCGAGCAGAACCGCGAATTGCTGCTCAAACCAATCGGGCGTTGTTACGTGTTCCGACCCCGCATGGGGAATGCCAAGGTCGCCGCGCATCCGGTTTAACTCCTGTTGAACATCTTCGATTCGCTCCTGGCGATCCGAGGCCCGGGACGCAAAAAGGTTGACGGCAAAAGGTTGATCCGTCCGCTTGCGGATTTCCTGGATGCTATGGCGAATGGCGGCCGGCTCCATGTAAGCCGCACCCAGCGTACCGAGCCCGCCTGCGTTGGATACGGCGGCGACCAGCTCAACGGTTGTCGGCCCCCCGGCCATTCCAGCCAATATAAGCGGATAGCGGATGCCAAACCGTTCGCACAGCTCGGTCTGCAGTTGAATGTTCATGATATCATCTACCTCCTTTAACGCTACAGATATTATCCTATTAAAGGAGAGAAACTTTCAAATAAAAGAAAAACGACGATCGACGTACCCTCTCGAAGACAGACCGCATACAGCATTTTTTTTGGCGAGATCAGGAGAGTAAGCCTTCGAAGTTTTTTCTCATCTCTAATATAAAGGCCAACCAGAAGATTCTGGCTAACCTGATCATACGAAAGCCGCTAAGCACATGAAAGTGTTTAGCGGCTTTTGCGGGTGCGTTCGTCCGGGGAGACCTATTTCCCTGATGGTTACCCTTCTAGGACATTTTCACCAAACTGTAGTTTTTCTTGCCCTTGCGAATGATGATAAACCGGCCGCCAATCGCCTGGTCGGCTGTCACCTCGTGGCCCAAATCGCTGACGCGTTCGCCGTTCATCGAGATCGCGCCTTTGGTGATATCCTCGCGCGCTTGCCGCTTGGAAGGCTCGATGCCCAGATCCACGAGCCAGTCCACGATATTCTTCGTTTCCGGCGTTGCTTCGAACGTCGGCATCTCCTTGAAGCCCTGCTCGATCTCATCGGCCGTGAGCGATTTAATATCGCCGCTGAACAGAGCCGCCGTGATGCGCTTGGCCTGCTCCAGCATCTCCTCGCCGTGCACGAATCTCGTCATTTCCTCGGCCAGCGTTTTTTGCGCTTCGCGTTTATGCGGCTCGCTCTGCACCTTTTCGGCCAGCTCGTCAATTTGCTCCTTGGTCAGGAAGGTGAAGTATTTCAAGTATTTGACGACGTCGCGGTCGTCGGTGTTCGCCCAGAACTGGTAGAACTCGAACGGCGTCGTTTTGTTCGGGTCAAGCCAGATCGCGCCGCCGGCCGTTTTGCCGAACTTCGTGCCGTCGGCCTTCAGCATGAGCGGTATGGTCAGGCCGAAGGCTTTGGCTTCGGGTCCTTCCTTCTTCCGGATCAAATCCAGTCCGCTTGTAATGTTGCCCCATTGGTCCGATCCGCCGATTTGCAGCTGCACGTCCTCATGCTGGTACAGATGCAGGTAATCGACCGACTGCAGGATTTGGTATGAGAATTCCGTAAACGAAATCCCGCTGTCAAGCCGGCTCGCAACCACGTCCTTCGCCAGCATCGAGTTAATGCTGAAGTTCTTCCCGTAATCGCGCAGGAATTCGATAATGTTGATCTTATGCGTCCAGTCGTAGTTGTTGACCATGCGGATTTGATTGTCGCCCTCCGTCACGAAGAGCTTTTTCATTTGTCCGGTGAGCGCGTCCACGTTAGCTTGAACCTGCTCCAGCGTCTGGAGGGAGCGCTCGGTTTGACGTCCGCTTGGATCCCCGATGGTGCCGGTCGCGCCCCCGATCAGAATGACCGGACGATGGCCGGCAAGCTGGAAGCGTTTGAGCATGATGAAGGGAATCAGGTGACCGATATGCATGCTGTCGCCCGTAGGATCCACGCCGCAGTACAGCGAAATCGACTTTTCATTCGTAAGCTCCCGGAGGCCTTCGGCATCCGTCTGTTGGTTGATCGCATCGCGCCATTCCAGTTCGTCGATAATATTCACAGCGTTAACACTCCTTCAATACATAATTTTTCCTTATAACGAAACGCCCATCTGTTGAAAAAACAAAAAATCGCCCCTTGTCTGTTACAGACATAGGGACGATTCATAACCGTGTTACCACCCAGATTGCACGAATGGTCTGCAACGCTTGCCGCGCGCCATTCATGCCGCTCATTAGACGAGGTATCGTTCGCCGTTTCCGCTCGGCATTACCCGAGATACTCCAGAGTGTAATTCGCTGCGTTGGTATGTACCGGGTTCCATCTCCCCCCGGCTTTCTAGAACAGGGACCAAGCTGCTACTGGGCTCTTTCAACGTATGTCGCTTATAAGATTACAGACAGTATAGTGAATTAATAAATCGATGTCAACTCCGTTTTGGACGGACGTCCCGCTTACCCCGGCAGCATGGGTGAATACCGCCGGAGGTGTCCCCAGAATATTAGGTGCGGCGCATATATGCACGAACCGTGATCGGAGCAAAGATCGCCACGATGATCGCGGCGCCGACCAAGGATATCGTCAGATCCCAGCCCACGGTTCCGGAGTTCGTCAGATCCCGGACAGCCGTCACCAGATGCGATATCGGGTTGATGTTCACGAACCACTGCAGCCAGCCCGGCATCGTATCTACCGGCACGAAGGCGTTGGAGAGAAACGTGAGCGGAAACAGCACGATCATCGATATCCCCTGCACGCCGGAGGCGGATCTTGCAATCACGCCGAAGAACGCGAATATCCAGCTGATCGCCCATGAGCATACAATGACGATCAGCGCGGCAAGAGCAACGTAACCCAGGCCCCCGCCCGGGCGGTAACCCATGACGTATCCCATCGAAAAGGTAAGCACCGTTGCAATGGTATAACGAACGGTATCTGCCAGCAGGGCGCCTGCAAGCGGAGCAATTCGCGCAATCGGCAGCGACTTGAATCGGTCGAATACGCCTTTATCCATATCCTCGCGCAGCTGCACGCCCGTGACGACGGAGGTCGTAATCACGGTTTGAACGAGGATGCCGGGAATGATGACAGGCAAATAACTGGCCACGTCGCCGGAGATGGCGCCGCCAAAAATATAGGTGAACATCAGCGCGAAAATAATGGGCTGGAACGTAACGTCAAACAGCTGCTCGGGCGTGCGCCGGAGCTTCAGCAGACCCCGGTAGGCCATCGTCAACGAGTTTCGTACCGTCTGACCGAAACTCGTGCGGTTTTTAAGCCTGCGTTCCGTCCCCGATTTCATGATCGTGCTGCTCATACTCTTGTCACCTCTCTATCGTTGGATTCACTAGACGATGGGGCATCGTCTTCCTTCACGCCGTGGCCGGTGATCGTCAGGAACACCTCATCCAGGGTCGGCTTCTGCACGCTCATCTCGGACAAGCCGATGCCTGCCGTGCGCAGCTCGATCAACAGGTCTGTAACTAGACCCGCATTAGCCATCGGCGCCGTTATCTTTCCGGCTTCCGGCGATATGTTGGCATGAACGCCTAGCACCTGTTCCACGGTGTGGCGGGCGCGGCCCATATCCACTGCATCCTGGACGGTCAAGTGCAGCGAGGAAGTCCCTACCGACATCTTCAGTTCATCCGCCGTCCCCTCGGCCACGACCCGCCCGTAATCAATTACGGCGATCCGGTCTGCCAGTTGGTCCGCCTCCTCCAGATACTGCGTGGTCAGCAGCACCGTTGAGCCGGTCTTCACCAATCGGCGGATCGTATCCCACATCTGGGAACGCGTCCTTGGATCCAGCCCCGTCGTCGGTTCATCCAGGAAGATGAGCGGCGGCTGGGCAATGAGGCTTGCCGCCAGATCCAACCTTCTCCGCATGCCGCCGGAGAAATGTTTGAGCGGCCGTTTGGCGGCTTCCGACAACCCGAATTCCTCAAGCAGCTCACCCGCCTTTCGCCGTGCCTCCGTGCGTCCCAGCCCCAACAAGCGGGAGAAAATGATCAGATTCTCCGTAGCGCTGAGCGATTCATCCACCGAGGCGTACTGGCCGGTGACCCCGATCAACTGACGGACAATCTGCGATTCCGTCAGCACATCGTGCCCGAAGATTCGGGCCGAACCCGCATCCGGCTTTAGCAAGGTGGCCAGCATTCGGATGGTCGTCGTCTTGCCTGCGCCGTTCGGTCCCAACACGCCATAAATCGTACCGGCGCGCACGTTCAAATCCACGCCGTCCACGGCGCGGTTATCGCCAAACGTTTTGACCAGCCCGTAAGCCTCGACAGCCAAGTCGCCAGGGCTGTATTCCATGTTCCTTCTCTTTGCATGCTCCATTATGACTCCTCCTATTCGCTTAACAGATGATGTTTGGATCGTAACACCCCTACTTAAACGGAATGTAAACCGGGAGAAGAATAGGCTCGAAAAATAAACCTCCTACCATCAGAGTCGGGGATCGGCAGTACACAACGCCCCTGCAGTCCCTAAACAAAAAAAGTGACAGCGCAGAAAAAATCACTGCACTGCCACCACGGTATGTCTTATTTCAGAAAACGAAAACCCCCGTTGCCGAAATGCGTTACGGAAGGTTCTTGTACATCCACTGCAAAGCCTTCTTCAGCCACTAGTGAACGTAAAACCTTTTAAAGCTCTTCCTCATCCTGATCCATCGTATATTTCACCTGCATGATGATATTCTGTTCGTGATCGCCAAACTGGCGGCCGAACAGATTCAGCCCTCCCTGATTCACGGCATCGGGCTTGATGCCGATGCGCAGCCGCAGTTTGGGGCTTGCAGCAATATTCAGCTGATCCAAAGTAACGCTCGATATCTTCTCCATATCCAGCGTCGTTTTCTCATCATCCACGCGCCATATTTTCAGAAACCCGTATTGCGTTGCCCAATCGTACCACCAGTTCGGGTTCAGCTTGCCGCGGCGATCCCCGAAATCGCCGGGGCTTGTCCACATGCCGATCTCCACGCCATTGACCCACACCGAAATATTCGAAGGCCAGTTATGATCATAATTGGGGGCCTCTGAGCACATCTCCATGGACAGTTCCAGCGATTCGATTCGTGCTCCGGCCGGAATATCCATCGGCATCAAGTATTCCAGGTATCCCTTGCGAAGCCAGATGATCTGGGCATTCACGTGCTTGGGATGGTAAAAGCTCGCCGGCTCGTCTTCCTTGATGATGTACCCGTCCGCATTGGCCATTCCGCAGGTAGGCGCCACTTCGCAATCGCTGTAATGGCCGATCGGCATATCGACTTCATAGACATGCGTGACTCCCTTAGGAACCGAATTCTTCAAATTCAACGCAATATGGATATCATCATAATTCCGGCTGCACACCTTCATGGCCCCGCGCGAAGCCGGAAGCAATTCCGTATTGATTAACTCTGCCGCTTCCAGCACTTTGATGTTGCTCGCCACCGTCGAAACGGGAAGTTTGAGTTTCTCGGCGATTTCGATGATATTCAGGTTCTTGGAATTCAAGAGCCTCAGAATATCCACCCGAGAACGCGTTGACAAGGCATGAGCTACCGTGACCAGTCTTTCCGGGTCGTTAAAACCAAGTTCCAGCACAAATCCGCTCTCCTTTAAACATATTCATTACCTTTCATCTTATCTCTTAATGAAATGAAAAACAATCATGCTTGCAAGGGCTTACATCCGCGATTCCCCTGCATCTTGCCATCGTTCATAAGCCTGGATGCGGCGAAGAACACCAGTCCCTTCCTAGCCAGAAATGGCTTCCGGGAGAACCGGAAGCCATCCATGATCGAGCTTGCAGCACTTCATTTTTCGGTTGACTAAGCCATCCGCTGCGTCCTAATTCGCCGGCTTGATGTCGAAGAAGTCGATTTCTCCGTATCCTTCGCCTTTTGAAAAACGTATCGTGTTCACGCCGGCCTTTAACTGAACCCGCGCCGTGGACAAGCCCCAGTTCTCCCACCCTTTATTCGTAATATGGAATTTGTCGGCCGTTCCGGCATTCACGCTGAGCATAAGATGGGACCAATTCCCTCCGGCCGTTCCGTTCGCCGTGCGGGCCAGCAAAATGTAGTCGCCTGCGGACGGGGCATGCACCGAAAATTCCACGTAACTCTCCGGCGTATCGATATGCCCTGCTTTCATGCCTCCCGAGCCGTTAGGGCTTTGGGATGCATAGGCGACGCCGCCGAACGTTCCCTCCTCGCCTTCATATCGGGTGTGCGCCGCTTCGCCGGAAGGCAGCGCTATCGGAGCATTCGGATTCGCCGGCACGCCGAGGTTCGGCGTATG
Organism: Priestia sp. BR_2; assembly: GCF_041954005.1. Taxonomy (NCBI): domain Bacteria; kingdom Bacillati; phylum Bacillota; class Bacilli; order Caryophanales; family Bacillaceae; genus Priestia; species Priestia sp. BR_2. The sequence continues at coordinate 55,130 of NZ_JAVFHM010000275.1, forward strand.
GTCGGCGTGCCATGTGAATTTCTGCGCTCGGACCTCACGGTTCCATCCCGCGTTGTTATATTTAGCGACATGGTATAGCATCCAGTCTTCCGTTCCGTCGGGTGACTTGGTAAACGAATGGTGGCCCGGGCCGTACAGCCCGTTGCCGGACTTGAATATAGGCTGGCTGCGCTTGGTCCATGAAGCCGGATTCAGCAAATCGCTGGTTGTGCTTGCCGTGATCAGGCCGAGGCAATAATCATTGGTCCAGCTTCCGCTTGCCGAGTACACCAGGCTGATGACGCCGCCGCGTACAATCACCTGGGGTCCTTCGTTTACATGCGGGGAATGATTCGTTTCCCAGCTGTGCGTAGGCCTCGCAATTTCGACGCGGCTTGAATCAATCGTCCAAGGGTTGCTCATATGGGCGATGTACAGATTCTGCCGCACATTGGTGTCCCCTTCCCAGCCGGACCAGATAAAATACAGCTGACCGTTAACCTGCAGCACCGTGCCGTCAATCGCCCATTTGTTTGTCGGGTCCGTTATCTGGCCTTTGTACTGCCAGGTTCCCTGCGTCGGGTCCGCCGACGTGTTCTCCATGACATACATGCGGTGGTTGACGTTATCCCCGTCATCCTTGGCATAGTAGATGTACCAGGCGCCATTGATGTAATGCAATTCGGGAGCCCAGATCCCGCAGCAGCCCGTTTCCACGACCCTCGTCGGAGCCGCGTCCAACGTGGTAAGCTGGGCGGACTTCCATATCGTCACGTTGCCTCCGGTCGTTTTCGTGAAGTAGTAAAAGCCGTCCGTGTGTTTATACACCCAAGGATCCGCTCCATCCTGCATGACCACGTTGTAAAAGTTGTTCTGAAGCGTGGCCGCATGCGTCGCCTGACCCATCGGAAGAATAAGAAATGCGCATATCGTGAGCAATAATTTATTCCGGTAATTCACCTTCATCCTTTCGTCACGTTCCTTTCGGATAATGTGCAATCATACACCAAACATGGTACAAGCCTACTTCAAGATACCGGTCATAATGAGCGCTTAATCCTCTATCGCGGCTTTGCGGGCGTTAATGCGGCGGATCACTTCAGGATCGAATTTCGATCGTCTGTCATAGGTGTACAATCCGTTCACTTCCTGCTCCACGTCGTACAATTGGGTATAACAGAACCCGAACATCATGGGATGGTCCAGCAGCACGTTCGTTAAGCCCGCATAACGCTCCAGAAACGCTTCCTCGGATGTCGGTCTGTCGCCGTAACCCCAAGACTTCTCGTCTTTCTGATCCGGATTCCACCAAATGCCGCCGTATTCGCTGATAAAATAAGGCTGGCCGCCATACTGCTGCCGATTCGGGAAACTGTTGTACACCTCTCCACCGTTCTTCATCGGCTCATATCGCTGCTTGAACGTTTCGGGATTTTGGTCATAATCGTGGATATCGAAAATATCGGTCACCACATGGAAGTTGCCGCTCGTATCAATCACGGGGCGCGTCGGGTCCATTTTCTTCGTGACCTCGTATACAATGCGCAGCACATCGTTGTTTTGCTTGGCGCCGTCCCGGTCCCACGTCTCGTTGAACGGGCACCAGCCGATGAGGGCCGGATGATTGAAATCGCGTTCCATGCCTTCGAGCCATTCCGGCAGGAAATGGGACAATCCCTCGGAAGTGGTAATGTCCAGCCCCCAATTCGCATGTTCCCCCCATACCAGATACCCTAACCGGTCCGCCCAATACAGAAAGCGCGGTTCGAATATCTTCTCGTGAAGCCTGGCGCCGTTAAAGCCCAGTCCCATGGAAATTTCGATGTCTTTGCGGAGATCCTCATCGCTTGGAGCCGTATAGACTCCATCCGGATAGAAGCCTTGGTCCAGCACAAGGCGCTGAAATACGGATTTGCCGTTGATGCGGAAAGCCATGCCGTCCAGCATGACGGTTCGGAGGCCGAAATATGATTGGACAGTATCGCTCGCCCGGCCATCTCCTTGCAATGATAATTCCAGATCGTACAGCCTGGCCTGACCCGTTTCCCACAAATGGACCTCCGACAGTGGAATGGTGAGTTTGACGGACGGCCCGGATACGACAGCACTTGCATTCCCTACCGCATTCCCCTCATACAAGGCGGATGCGGTCAGTTTATGGCCTGCTGCGTTCCCGTCGATTTTAATCTCGAGGTGGGCACAGCCATTATCCGGGTCACCCACCAGCTTCATGTCGGACATATAAGCCTGCGGCACTTGCTCCAGCCATACCGTTTGCCAAATCCCCGTCGTACGGGTGTAATCGCAGCCATGCGAATAGAAGCGTCCGCTTTGCTTTCCGCGCGGCTGGCGTCCGGAACGGACATCGTCTTCCGCGCAGACGGTAACGATATTCTCGCCCGGCTTCACATGCGATGTGATATCAAAACTGAAAGGCGTATATCCCCCGCGATGCGTTCCTACGGATACTCCGTTTACCCAGACTTCGGTTTCATAATCCACCGCCCCGAAGTGAAGCAGAATTCTGCCATTCCAATCCTTGGGGACCTCGAACTCCCGCTTATACCAGACCGCTGCCATGAAATCCTTATACTCAACGCCGGACAGCTTGCTTTCGGGACAGAATGGAACGGTGATCGTTCCGGACAGCTCATGTCCAGGTTCATGGAGTCCGCGCTCCTTCCCGCTCCGGCCATGGTCGATTTCGAATTGCCATGAACCGTTCAGATTGATCCATTGCGGCCTTACCCATTGCGGGCGAGGGTATTCGGGACGCGGTAGTGTTAATTGAGTCATGTCGAACTCCTTTTTATTATGTTTAATTGGGCTTTAGCCCCGGCTTTCCTTGACGTACAGCCGGCTGGTCTCTTCCCAGATTTCGTTCGGCTCGAGACTGAAGCACCCGATTTCTTCGGAAGGCATATCCATTTTGGGGGCATTGACCAGGTTGATCTGCGGCTCAGGGCAAAAGAATCCCTCGGTCGCTTGGTTGTTCCAGATCATCCATTGCTTGTAGGAAGTGCCCACGTCATAAACCAGAGTGACCTTCCCGGCCTCATCGGTAAGCTCCATCCGGTTCCTTCCGTTCTGGGGCACGGCGGTATAGTGATTGTCCATGCTTTCGAAGAACGGATAAACGCCTGCGCCTTGCATGGCCCGTTCATTCGCGGACAGTTCCTGATGGGAGCCAGTGGGAAGCATTCGCCCATCCAGCTCCCATCGCTTCCCGACGGTCAGCTTTAAGCGGTAATCCCGGGCGTCTCCCCCCTCGGCGAACGGCGCGTTAACGGATGTATGAAACGCCAGCAAACACGGCATGGCTTCCGTGCCCATATTGGTGATCAATACCCGCTGAGACAATCCCTGATCGCTTAAGCCGTAGCGAAGCTGAATGCGGAACCGGAACGGAAAGTGTTCGAATATCGGATGCTGTTCATCCACGCGGACGGACACGGTCACATAAGCTTCCTGCCCGGTATGCCCGTATTCGTCCACCTCCCATGGAATGTTGTACAGAAATCCATGCAGGTGATGTCCCGTCGCCTCTTCATTGACCGGAAGCTGAAGAATTTTGCCGTTCCACCGGAACACGCCATCTTGATACCGGTTCGGGGGAAACAACACCGGAATGCCGTGAATCATCGGCCTTGCTTTGAATGCCGGCATTTCCTCCGGCGTCGGCTCATGCAGAAACCGGTAGCCCTTTTCGATGTCCCGAAACGCTATCAAATTACCGCCGATATCCGGGAGCATGACCGCTTCATAAGCTCCTGCCCGCAGAAACACGGCTTTCTCGTTATGGTATACGCCTTCATAGGCATTCGTCCCGCCCATTTTATGTGCCTCCTATTGTCCCGTCATGATTTTGCGAATGGTTTCGAGCGGCGCCTTCGGCTTACGGTCATACGTAAGCAGGCCGTTGATTTCCTGCTCGACGTCCGTCAGCTGCGTGTAGCAGTATCCCTGGATCACCGGGGAAGAGAACATCGGATCCACCACCGCTTTGAGCCGGATCAGATAATCCTCCTCGTTCTCGGCTCCGGAATACCCCCAGCCCTCCCATTCGCTCTTCTTGAAGGCAATGCCGCCAAACTCCGATACGAGAATGGGTTGGCCGTCATAGGAAGCGCCGCCGACGAATATTCTTCGGTTCGCCGGCATGGCTTCCACCGCGGACGCGGCTGTTGCATACCGTTCTTCCAGCACTTCCTGGCGGCTCTCATAATCGTGAATGGTGACCAAGTCCGTGGTCATATGCTCCCATCCGTCGTTATATACAACCGGTCTGCTATCGTCTAACGACTTCGTTAGATGGTACATGGCGAGCCCATGCTGCTGCTGGCGCTTATCCATCTGCACATTGGGAACACCCCAGCTTTCATTCAGCGGGACCCAGGTGATGATGCAGGGATGGTTATAATCCCGCTCGATGATCTCCTGCCATTCCGCCGTGAAACGGCGAACATACGACTCGGAATATTCGTAAGCGTTGGCCGCCTCGCTCCATAACAGCAGGCCGAGCTTGTCGCACCAGTACAGGAATCTGGGGTCCTCCGTTTTCTGATGCTTTCTCACGCCGTTGAATCCCATTTCCTTCGCCAGCTCCACGTCGCGCTTCAAAGCCTCATCCGACGGCGCCGTCAGGATTCCCTCGGGAAAATAACCTTGATCCAGCACCAGCCGCTGGAAATACGGGCGATTATTCAGGCACAGTTTGCCGTTCTCGATCGATACCTTCCGCATCCCGAAATAGCTGGATACCTGGTCAACGACGTCTCCATCCTGAACAAGGCGGAATTCGATGGTATATAAATTCGGATGCTCCGGGCTCCACAGGCGTCCCAGGCCATGGTCCGTAAAATCGCTGAGGCCGATGGTCCGCAGCTGCTCCGCGCTGCGAATGGCATATTGATCTTCGGCAACACACTCGCCCTGATAGGATACGGTGATCTGCAGCTTGAGATCCTCCGTCGCCTTGTAGCCTTCAAGGAAGGTCCGGATGCGAATTTCGTTGCGGTCGATATCGGGCGTCATCATCGTTTTGCCCAAGTGTACCGGGGATACCGGCTCCAACCACACGCTTTGCCAGATGCCGGTCGTACGGGTGTAGAAGATGCTTGCCGAATGCTCAAGCCAGTATTGTTTGCCTCGCGGCAGGGTGACGTCGCGGCTGAAATCTTCCGCCCGCAGCACGAGCGTGTTGCTTCCTTTCACGAGCGAAGCCGTAATGTCGGCCTGGAATGGCGTATGCCCGCCTTCATGCATGGCTACCAAGTGCCCGTTTACCCATACTTTGGCCAAATAATCCACGGCGCCGAAATGAAGCACGATCCTCTTTCCGTTCCAGTCCTGCGGAATTTCGAACGTTCTGCGGTACCACACGATATCATGAAAGGAAGGGTCGTCGATGCCGCTCAGCTTGCTTTGAAACGTAAAGGGAACGTTGATCTTCCTCGTAAAGGAAGCCTGCGCTTCCGCATGATACCACCCTGCATCCTCGCCGATGGCTTCATCGTCAAAACTGAAATCCCATTCTCCATTGAGGGTTAACCACTCTTGGCGCTGAAACTGGGGCCTCGGATATTCGCTGCGAACCGTTTGTGCCTTGCTAACTTCTGTCGTCAAGATGCTGCTCACTCCTAATTATTCAGTCTCTCTATCTGCTTGTTTGAACGCCTAGCCTTTGATCGAACCGACATAAACGCCTTTCACGAAATACTTTTGCAGGAACGGATACACCAACAATATAGGCACCGTCGAAACCACGATCGCGCAATATTTAACCAGTTCCCGGAACGCGGTCGAGCTCTGGGCGCTGTTAATGACGACACCGCCCGCGCTGCCGATCGTGGTGGCCGTTGAATCGTTGGCGACCAGGATTTCCTTCATTAACAGCTGTAACGGGAACAATTCCCTATCCTTCAGCAGGACCATCGCGTTAAACCAGGAGTTCCAATTGCCGACCAAATAGTACAGGAAGATTACGGCCAGCGTCGCCTTCGACAGCGGCAGGATCACCGTGATCAGGATGTTGGCCTGGCTTGCGCCGTCGATTAGTGCCGCTTCTTCCAACTCTCTCGGAATCGATTGGAATCCGGTCCTTAGAATGATGATGTTCCATGTGCTTAAAGCGGTCGGCAGAATCATGGCCCACAAATTGTTGTATAAGCCGATGTCCTTCATTAACAGGAACCAGGGAATCAGCCCTCCGCCAAAGAACATCGTGATTGTAATCATGACCATGATGTAATTCTTGAAATACAAGTCCCGCCTGGACAGCACGTAAGCGCCCAATATCGTCATGACCATATTGACCAAGGTGCCCAGTCCAACGTAAATGATCGTATTCATATATCCCCTGAGCAGGCTGTTGTCCTTAAAGACCAGCTTGTAACCGTCGAGCGTGAATCCCAGCGGTTTGAACAATACCCCTCGATGAGCCACCAAAGCGCCGGGATCGCTGACGGAGGCGAACAAGATATGCAATATGGGATAAAAGCACACCAACGTTAAAGCGGTTAACAGCGTATAGTTCGTAAAGTCGAATACGCGGTCCCCGATGCTTTTATGCTTCCTGCTTCGTTTCACTTTGAGTTGCTTGATTTCCTCCATAACCTTCCCTCTCTCTTACCATAAGCTGGATTCAGATCTGCGCTTCACGATGGTATTCGTCATCCATAACAGCCCGAAATTGACGATGGAGCTTACTAAGCCGACGGCAGTGGAATAACTCAGGCTCGCTTCCCTCAAGCCCCTTCGGTAAACATAGGAAGCGATGACATCCGCCGTATCGTAGATCAAAGGATTGTAGAGCAGGATGATTTTCTCGTAGCCGGAAGCCATCAATCCGCCGATCGCAAAGATAAACAGTATGATGATGACCGGGCTGATCTGAGGCAGCGTAATGTACCACATTTTTTTCACCCTGCCGACCCCGTCGATATCGGCCGCTTCATATAACGAAGGATCGATGGAGCTCATCGCAGCCAGGTAAATGATGCTGTCCCAGCCGATGCTCTGCCAGATTCCGGAAAAGGTATAAATCGGCCGGAACAAATTGGAGTATCCGAGAAGGGACGAATAGTCTTTTCCCGTTATGAAGGAAAGCAGCTGCGTAACGACTCCCTCATTGGACGTAAAGATGTGAATGATCCCGCACACGACCACCAGTGAAATAAAATGCGGCATGTACGTGATGGTTTGCACGGTCCGCTTGAACTTGGAAGAACGGACTTCATTCAGCAGCAAGGCCAGGATGATCGGTGCCGTAAATCCAAAGACGATTCCCCATACATTCAGCAGGAGCGTATTCTTGACGACCCTCCAAAAATAGGGTCCTGAGAAAAAATCGATGAAATGCTTGAAGCCCACCCAATCGCTGTCCGCGAAGCCCAGCAAAGGCTTGAAATCCTTGAATGCGATCATGACGCCCCACATCGGCCCGTAGCAGAAGATCAAGAACCACGCCACGACGGGAAGGGCCATCAGATAAACGAACCAGTTCTTTTTCAGGTCCTTCTGAATCAAGCGCTTGGTGTTCTTAGGCTCCGAGGGTGTCCGGACATGGTCTATTCCCCTGTTTTTTCGTAAAATCTCCATGAATCAACCACCTGTTCTTATTATGAAAACTATCGTTGGTTATACCGATCCAAGGCTGCCTGATGGAGACTCAAAAATTCGTCCAGCCCCATGCTTTGCGCTTCCTTCAAAAATTTATCGTAAGCATCGACCGGCAATTCGCCCATGATGATCTTCGCGAAATATTCTCCGCGCAGCGTGGACAACTGGTTCCCAAGCTCGGCTTCGCGCGAGGCCTCTTCTTTCGTAAACGTGATCGGCGGCATCGCCATGCTGGTGTCCATGTTCTCCGTCCAGTCCTGGCGAATATCTCCGGAATAGCTGCCTTTCGCCGTGATCAACGGATTGGCATTGTGCTCGTCGCGGATATTCGGCCAACTATGCCAGCGGTATTTCCAAAGCGTGACGTCTACCGGCTGACCGTCCGGATCATTGTACATATAACTGTTTTCCGGATAATAAGGCATTCCTTGCTCATCCACCAAGTGCACGGTGCCGTACTCCCCGAAGTTGATCAGCTCCCAGCCTTTCTTGGAATAGTTGAAATCCAGCCATGCCATAGCGGCTTCGACATTTTTGCTCTGGGTAGTGATGGCTGCACTGGTTCCGGTTCTTTTGAAGTTTTTGTAGGTGGTCGCGGATTTGTCTCCTTCATTCAGAACCGGATTCAGCGCCCCCACGAAATCAATGTCGTTCTGCACTTTCCAATAGCTCCACATCGTATCCGGGGAATCCATCATCACGGCCGTATCATCGGAAATCGCGCTGGCCATCCGTTGATTGAAATCGGCGGTAGCCCAGTCCCGATTCAGCAGGCCTTCCTTGTTCCACTTCTGCATCGTTGCGAGATATTCCTTGGCTTTCGGCTGTGCAGGCCCCCAAGCAGCCTTGCCGTTCTCGTCCACGAAGGTCCAATCCCAGACGCCATATGCGCCATTAATAATGCCGGTAAAAATTTGGCCGTACGTCGAGCCGTAATTCAGCGGCGCCTTATATCCGACTTCTTTGCTTTTTTTCAGGAACTCATACCATTCGTCTATCGTGTTCGGGACTGGAAGTCCCGTCTTATCCAGCGCCTCCTGCTTGATCAGCATGCCGAACCAGGTCCATTCGGAATACGGCGCGATGCCGTAGAAGCCCAGCAGCCTGCCGTCGTCGGTCACGGTCGTTTTTCTTCTCGTTTCGTCAGAGTTGCGCCATGCCGTATAATTCGGAGCGTGCTTTTCCATCAGGTCGGTGAGATCGAGGTAAGCGCCATCGTTGACCCCTGCTTCGAAGCCTCCCGGATAACGGCCCGGGTCAATAATGATGTCCGGCAGCTCGCCGGAGGAGATCATCAAGGTAAATGCATCGGCTTCCTGTCCGACCGGCGGCGTAATGAAGTTTACTTTGATGCCGGTGAGCTTCTCCACCTGCTTCTGAACCAAGTGATTATTCATATCCGGGATGTTGGAGTTGGCAGGCATCCAAACATCCAGCACCACATCGCCCTTGACCGGATATGCGGAATAATCGTTTGGAATGACTTCGTCAAATACATCTCCGAGGTATGTATCATTCAGCGTGCCGTTGACCTCATCGACTTGCTCCTGCGTCGGTGCTTTATTTCCGCGTATATCGCCGCTGATATCCTCGAACGTCACCTCATTCTTCTCTACTTCTTCCTCTTGGGTTACGGTGTTGTCAGGCTTGTCATTTGCCTTGCCGCTGCAAGCGGTTACCGTCGAAATAATCAGGATGGATATGAATAACAAAGTGAAAAAACGCTTCATCGTTCCGTTCATGCTTAACCTCCCATGATATGAATAATTGCGAGCACCCCGCCGCTGCGCTCTAGAGGATCCATATGCCGTCGTTATTCAGGGGGCGTCCGGTTTTAAGGCTTTTATCTGTCTTTTTTAATCCTTCGAAGCTAGTGTCTCCTTGTGTCAAGGCATCTTCATGTCTTTGAAAGCCTTTGTCTCTTCTAATTGGCAAAATCCCGTTTCTGCTCCATCAGCTTCGCTTCATGTTCAACGCTTCATGTCTTTTCAGGCTGATGCATGACAAGGGTCATTCGCGGTCTAAGCACCTCCGCCCTGACACGATCCTCTTCATCATGGCCATTGGATATGGCTCCCCTTTCACATGTGAAATTGATGAAACTGACAGCTGTTGCACATCCATTTAATACAATTATTCTGTATCTTTAACCGAAGTATAAGCATACACCCCCATTCTGTCAACGCTTTCATACACAATTTTCGTAACTAAATTTGTGAATTATCCAAAAAAATATTTTGATAATGAGAATAACGGGAATAATGAGATGCACAAAACTCCTTTTGAATTAAGGAGTTTTCATGAAATTCCGTTATTTTCATATATTTTCGCGGTTCTCGTCATACAAGTGCATCTCTTCGTAATAAACCCCCATTCATTACAGATATATTGTAATAAATGGGGGTTTATATAGATCAAATACTATAGTTATTCGCTTACACCAGCCTGGTTACCACTCGCTCTCAACCATGTTTACACTGCGATCCCTTGCATGTTCGGGAGGTTGTGAATCCGCATACATTATTCTCCGGACGGTTTGGCCAAGGCATCCGACTCGCCGGCCGGCACGCCGAAATCCGGAGTTCCATCCGGCTTCCAGCCGAATTTCTGGATGCGGGTCGACCGCAAGGCCGTCTCGACGCCAGGCGCGGGCAGCGCATGGTAAACGATCCAATCCTCCTTGCCATCCGGCGATTGCGTGAAGCTATTGTGACCGGTCGCGTACACTCCGTTTTCCACGCTTTTGCAAAATACGGGCTGCATCGATTTGGTCCAGGATTCCGGATCCATCGGATCCCCGTTTTCTTCCATCGTGAGCATGCCCAGCGAATAATCCTCCGACCAAGTGGTGCTGGCCGAGTACACCATAAAGATGCGGCCGTTCCGCCGAAGAATGACAGGTCCTTCGTTAATCGCCATTCCGCCTTGTTTTTCCCAGGACAGGGTCGGAGCCGTGAGCAATACATGGTCCCCCGTCAATGTCCAAGGGTTCGACATGCGCATGATGTAGATCGCGGACCCGTAATCCGGGAAATGGCCATATCCGGCATACAGGAAATAATGCTGGTTGCCTGCGGTCATGACCGTGCCGTCCAAGCCGGGGACGGGGGTCGGCAGCGCGCCTTTCCAAGCCCATTGTCCCTCCATCGGATCAGCCTCGGCGTTCTCCAGCACGCATATTTGGCGGGACTCATCCCCTCCTCCGTCATTCGCCGTGAAATAGATGTACCATTTGTTGTCCAAACGATGAATTTCCGGCGCCCATAGGTTATGGCTGTACCTTCCCCCGGGTTCCGGAGTCCAGATCGTTTTCTTCCGTCCTTCCGCAAGGCCGGTTAAGGTTGCGGATTGCGTCAGTTCCAGATGATCGCGTTTCGTCGACATAAAGTAATAATAGCCGTCCGTATGCTTCCATACCCAAGGATCGGCTGCCTGCTCTACGATCGGATTGTTGAATGTTGGTCCATTCACCATCTTCGAATCCCCCTTATCCCTAGACATTCCTGGTTTTGATCAACACTGCGGCAATTCAACCCTTGACTCCTTGAGCTCCCCACACCTCCCGCAAAAAGTTAAACCCAATCTTACTGATGTCTTCCAGCCTTGTCTATACGCAAATTTACGAGATTTATCGCGTTAGATTATGTGACATCGGGAAGTGGGAGAACTATGAACGGGGAGCATCTAAGTTTCTATAGCCATCTTGGAAACAGTCGCGGTATTTCGATGTGTTTGATTGGAAATTCAGGAGGTGCTGCACAATCAAAAAAGCTGACCCTAACGGAATCAGCTTTATCTTTTTCTTGATATCGATCTCGCCAAACGAAACCCGAGATCCTCAATCCGAAACGTCGGGTGGCTGCGGCGGCGACATGTCGCTCCGCAGCCTCTGGCTTCTTCGGCCCAGCTCCCTCCGCGGAATACTCTGTAGGAGCCGTATACGTTCGGATCGTAAAGATCCCAGCACCACTCCCATACGTTTCCGAGCATATCGTAAAGCCCCCATGCATTCGGCCGCTTTTTGCCCACCTCATGCAGGACGCCTCCGGAATTCCCTCCATACCAAGCGATGTCGTCAAGCTCTCCGTAACGGTAGCCGAGACTCCCGGCTTTGCAAGCGTATTGCCATTCCGCTTCCGTGGGAAGGCGGTATCCGTCCGCCTCTTTGTCACAAACGACGGATTCACCGTCATCCGTTACCGAATAACATTCGTTCAGGCCTTCGCGCCGAGATAACATATTACAAAAGAGAATCGCTTCATGCCATGATATATTCACGGCTGGGGACTCCAACAAATCATCGCATCCGGATGTCTTTGGCATGATTGAGAAATACAACGTCTTCGTTACAGGGACCGATGCAAGCTGAAATGCAGGCACTTCCACCGTCCACGAGGACTTTATACGGTCGTCCCTTAATTGAACTACGCCTGCTGGAATGTTCACCATCGAAACCCCTTTTGGATCAAACCCAGATACCGGCAACGATCTTCCTCCCGTATTCGCTACTTAGTTATTCCATTTGCTTAAACGTTCGATCCCCTGCTGTTCACTGGGCAAGAAAAAGAAATCATGGCCCTTATTGCATTCGTAAATAAAATCTTGAAGGCTTTGGCTTGGATAAACCGAGAAGTCTCCAATGATCGCAATTTTCACCTGATAATTGATAAACTTCTGGAGAATGTCGCCTGCAAGCCGCGTCTTCAAATCGAAGAAAGACTCGCTTATCAACGATTGATCCATCACAATGCGGCGGCTGCCCGTTTCATATTGGACGGTGGCCACGAGATCCAGGGCCGACTGGACATCCTTAATCAATACCTCGCTGCCGCTTACGACGGCGATCGTTCCTCCATCGGTTTCAACCTTCGCGATATTCATCAAACTCCTCCTCTATTGATAAGTCTTCTTACATAATCCTCACATATGTACCGGTTATCCTCGTCCTTGTCGGGCGGAACCTTCGCTACTCTAAAGAAGCTCAGGCCAATAACCATCGCCATCAGGCCATAGGCGGCACTGTTGGAATCTTCAACCGACATCTGCCCCGTCCGGTTACCGTATTCCATTATCTTGGAGATGCCTTGGAGATCGCGCTCGTAGCTCTTGGATGCAACTTCCTGCAAATGACGGTCCAGCATGGCCTTTGAAAAAAACTGCACAAAGAGCTTGCCTTGATCCTCATAGGGGATAAACATCTTATCGACTCCGTCAAGCTGCGAAACATTCAGCTTCTGATCCGTGTCCTCGCTGTACGGAGGGAGTATATGTTGCAGGACAACCTCCATCATTTCCTCCGCTGACATGGCAGGCTCAATGCCTGATTCGATCTTTAGCCCATAGTAGGCCAGGAACGACTTGAAGGCTTCGGTCGTCAAATGATCCTTATTCTTGAAATAATAAGTGACCACTCCCTTGGAGCAGTTCGCATACTCGGCAACCTTATCCAGCGTCATCCCTTCAATTCCATGCAAGCTGATGCAGGTTAACGTGGCGTTAATGACGTCTGCCCTGCGCTTTTGTTCCATTCCCAATTTGGGCATCGCTTCTCACCTGACATCTTGATTTTATTTATACTGAACAGTCGGAATAAAAAAAGTGTACACAATGTTGATTCATGCTGTCAATGAACATTTATTTGGCTGGCAGCTGGCTGCATGGGGCAAATCCTGAGTTTCTCCTACGATCTCTCGCCAGCTGCTGTATCAATCAAAGCAATAAGATTCTGTTTGAAGGATATTACGCACGAGGCGGACACGCCCGCATCTTTTTAGAGAGGAGCATCTGTAGAGAACCTGTATAGCTATTGTAGAGAATTTGTAGAGCATGCTTTGTTATTCTGATATCCGCTTGTCAAAATATGTCCTTCCATGTCAAGAAGGCAGCCTTGGTGCAGGTTCGCTTGAGATAAAGGTACAGGACATCAACAAAATACAAAAAGAAGGAGGATGATCATTTTCATGAAAAAATCCGGAAAATTCGGATCCTTGTTTATGGTGATCTGTATGCTCGTTGCCACGTTTCAGCCCTTGACGGCACCGGCCTCTGCGGCGGCGGCACCCGAGGACAAATGGGTCACCTATAAACTTGATAATTTCAGCAATTCCAAGCAAGTCGATTTATTCTCGCTGAACGGCCAAGCCAAAGTGATGCAAGACAGTAAAGGACGCGATATCCTGCGTCTGACCGAGGCACAAGGAAACCAGTTCGGTACGGCTTTTAACAAAAAGCTGATCGCTGCGGGCAACAATTATTCCTTCAGCACTTTTTTCAAATTCCGCTTGAACGGAGACAATCGTACCAACTCTCCTGCCGACGGCATTACCTTCACCATTCAGGCTCAATCCAACAGTGCGGGCGAAGTCGGTGTGGGCATTGGTTACGGCGGGATCAAACCCAGCTTTGCGGTGAAGTATGATACATACAAGAACCCGAGCCCGGTTAACGATCCATCCGCTAACTACATCGGACTTGCAAAAAACGGTAGTGTGAACAATACCAATCCGGATTGGTATACAACGAACCTCAATGGCATTACGCTGTCTGGAGGAGAGGATCTATACTCCTGGATCGACTACGATGGACAGACCAAGGTTGTTAAGGTATACCTGAGCAAGGATGCTGTACGTCCGACAACTCCCGTTCTGGAAACAAGCAACATTGATCTGGACGAAATCTTTGCCGGATATCCCGGCGTTTATGCGGGATTCACCTCCGCCACCGGCGGCTCGATGGAAACCCACGATATTCTCGGATGGTATTTCACGAACGAATTCGAGCCGATCGATACGGCAAATACAGGCTATGTCTACAAACAAGCTCCAACCGATGTCAGAATTGAAGTCGTTCCAACCTCTGAGCCTGGAAAGTATGAAGTGATAGGAACCGCGCTTGATGTAAACGGCGATCCCGTGGAGGGAGCCCCGATTACCTTCTATTCCGAGGAAGGAGTATGGACTTCTCCATCCCAATCGACTAATAGCCAGGGACAAGCTACGGCCATTCTGGATTTTGGCGATAATCCTCCATCAGGAGAGATAAAGGTTGTGACGGTAGGTGGAGCTTACGCTACGGTACCGAAGGCACCGGTCCTTTCATCAGGTAATACACCTGCAACAGCTAATGAGCTGTCGTGGAACACTGTAACAGGAGCTACTTATTATAGTCTTTATAAGGACGGTGTCCTGCTCGACACGAATATTCAGGTTCCCTCGTATACCTTAACGGGGGCAGATCTGGATGAGATCTCACAATACACTGTAACTGCAGTTATATCTGGACCGGCCGGTACGATCGAGACCCTTCCATCTAATCCAGTTACTTTAGGGCTCTACTTTGATCTGCCAGAATACAAACTCAATACGAGTCCTCTTGCACAAAACTACACGCATCCTACGGTGGTTACGTCTGTTTATGAGACCGGTAGTAGAGACGTTACCCTGGAGGTAACGGAGTTTACCGTTAAAAATCCACTCGTAGCTACGATAAGTGAAGACGGTTTACTGACGGCAATAGGTGCGGGCACCACCGTAATCGACGCCGTATATAACGGTAAGACCACTCAATCCATTGTTAAAGTAAGCATCGATGCTCCGGCGTTAAAGACTGGGCAAGTGAATGCGACCAATGCCGAGTTATTGTGGAACGCCGTCCCGGGCGCTCAAACGTACAATATTTATGATGCCAACGGACAGCTGATCGCCGACGGAGTGACAGGTACTAGCTATGTGTTGTCCGGCCTGAAGCCGGAAACGAAGCAAAGCTATGTCATCAAAGCCGTCAGCAACGGCATTGAATCCCCTGCTTCGCAGCCCGTGGATGTAACCACGCCGGCCTCCGGCCTGCGCGATCTGTTGATCGATCCGGCAAGCGTCACGCTGCAGACCGGTGAACAGCACACGCCTAAGGTAACGGCCGTTTCCTTGGATGAAAGCATTCAGGATGTAACAGGCAAAGCCACATATACATCTTCCGATGATAAAGTGGCCACGGTCGATGCCAATGGCGTCGTTACCGCCGTAGCACCAGGCACGGCCATCATCACGGCTACGCATGACGGAAAATCCGTCACGCAAACCGTGCATGTTCATGATCAGGCATTATCTTACAATCTGGATGTAACGGTGACCCCTGAAGGCGTACTGGCTGACGGGAAGTCTCCGGTCACGGTTACCGCTAAGGCTACCGATTCCAAGGGCAACCCGGTTCCTGGAGTGCCTGTGGACATTACGTATGATTCCGGTAAAACCAAGACGGTGACCACCAATGAAGAAGGGATTGCCGTATGGACATACGAACCTGCGGTTTTAACGGACACGACGCCGTTATACGACATCGTGGTCGCAGAAATACAAGATCCTGCCACAGGCACAACCGTTCAAGCAAGCAAGGGCGTACATTACTTCCCTGCCGCCATTGACGGCATCGTTGTGGATCAAATCACCGGCAAACCGGTAGCAGGCGCAAAAATTACCGTGGAATCCGATTTCAACAACGACGGAATTCCTGATTTCTCGGCTGAGGTTACGACCGGCGAGGACGGCTCATACCAGATTCCGGTTCCGCGCGGAAACTATACCTACGAGCTGAATATCGAAACTCCGGTTCAAATCGGAGGGCGTGACGTCACGCTGACGCAAACCAAAGAGGTTACGATCGGCACTGTACAACCTGGCCAAACGATCAAACCTTCGAACCTGCTGAGAGGTCAATTATTCGTTGCTTCCGCCAGCGGAGCATCCAACCCTGATACCATCGGGGATGTCCTCGGCAGCGGGAAAGCCGTTGCACTGCTTCAAGGCTTGAACGGCAGCAGCTTTAAGCAGCCGCTCAACGTAGCCAATGACGGAACGTTCTCGCTGGATCAAGTCCCGCCGGGGAAATACCAAATATCCTACCAGCTTGAACTGGCGGACGGTACGGTATTGGCAGGTCCCGCTTCCATCTTGGACGTGGATATGACCCAAGACGGACAGACCGCGATCGTATATTCCCTGATAGATCCTTACGGCATCATCACGGATGCATCGACAGGAAAAGTGATTAGCGGCGCAGACGTTCAATTGTATTGGGCTGACACTGAGCTGAACCGTCAGAAAGGACGGGTGCCGAATACACTCGTATCCTTGCCTGCACTGGCTGGGTTTGCGCCTAACCAAAATGCCAATTCGCAAATTTCCGACGCGGCTGGCGAATATGCATGGATGGTATATCCGGAAGGCGATTATTACATCGTCGCGAAACGAAGCGGCTATTACACTTATGACACTCGGGTTTCCAAACCGAATGCCCCGGCCGTTAACGGTTCCGACAGTTATATCAAAGACGGGATCATCCATGTGGGACAGAGCATTATCGCATTTGACTTTGCTATGCAGCCAGTGCCGTCATCAGGTAATGGCGGGGATTCTTCTGGGTCTTCTTCCCCATCACCTCAGCCGCAGGGCGATGTGACATTGAACCTGTCCACGGACAAGAAGCAAGTCCAAGAAGGCACGCAGTCGACCATTACCGTCGATTACGCTAACCGTACCAACGCGGCATTACGTGATGCATCGGTTCAAGTCACCCTTCCTGAAGGCGCCGAAGTCGTGAATGCTCACGGCGGAAAGGTTGATGGCAGAACCGTAACCTGGAATGTGGCTCATCTCCCTGCCGGAAGCACCGGCAGCTTCAAACTGGACATCAAGTGGGGACAGATTGCAGCCAAAGAGATTCAATATGAAATCATCGGACAGCTTACGGCAGGTAGCAGCAAAAAATCCAATAGCGTCCATGTTCAAGTATTCTCTGACCGGTTCGGCGATCTCCAGCATCAGCGTTATATTCTCGGGTTCCCTAACGGTACATTCCAACCGTCCAATACCTTGACCCGGGCCGAGCTCGCTGCAATCGTTGCTCGTCTTTCGGAGAAAACCACAGGCAACGCGAACTCAAGCTTTAACGATATTCGAAAAGGACATTGGGCGACCGATTACATTCGAATCGCGGTATCCCAAGGATACTTCAACGGTTACGCAGACCATACGTTCCGTCCGGATGCACCAGTCACTCGCGGAGAACTGGCTGCGGTGCTGGCCCGTTTCCTGGACTTGGACACATCGGCTTCCGTAAATCACCATTTTACGGACATCGAAGGAAGCTGGGCTGCCGAATCCATTGAGGCATTATATCGCAACAATTTGCTGTCCGGTTATCCTGGAAACACGTTCCGGCCGAACAACCGCATAACGCGTGTCGAAGCCGTCACGTTGATCAACAAAGCGTTATACCGTGGACCTTTGACGGGATTGGAGCCGCTCTTCCCTGATGTAGCAGAAACCCACTGGGGCTTCGGCGATGTTCAGGAAGCAACGGTTTCTCACCAGTCCACTCGTAATTCAGACGGCGTTGAGGTTTGGGTTTCCACGCTTAAGGATAACGTGAAGTAATACTCTCCCTCATAGGGAGGATGCTGTCGATCATCGAAGCATCCAACCGCTCAACCCCCGGTCTTATTCCAGACCGGGGGTTTTCCTTGTTCCAGATACATGTAGGCATGCATTCAGCCAACTTAAAAATAGCGACAGGGTTATCCAGGGGGATTTTCCTTATCTTCCCTATGCTTAAATCCGACCCGTGCTATAATGGATTCACTATTTAAAGCATATGGAACAGGGGCGACTTTTTCATGCAATCTCCTAAAACGGTACTGATTATTGAAGATGAGCGGGATATCTCGCGCATCGTGAACGATTATTTGCGTGTCCAGGGATTCAGCACGTTCATCACGGAGAATGCGAGGGACGGATTGCAGGGAGTCCGTAACCGGCAGCCGGATTTTATCATTCTTGATTTGACGCTGCCAGACGCTGACGGAATTGAAGTATGTCGTGAGCTTCGTACATTGACTTCTGCGCCCATACTTATTTTAAGCGCTCGCAGCAGCGACACGGACAAAGTGCTTGCCTTGGGTTTCGGCGCCGATGATTATATGACCAAGCCCTTCTCGCTCAGTGAGCTGGTCGCCCGGGTTCAGGCGCATTTGCGCAGAATGGTCGACCCGAAACTCCAGGCAACAACACAACAGCTATTGCGATTCGGCACGTTATCGATTGATAAAAGCGCCCGCAAGGTCATGGCCGGACAGCGGGAAATTGCTTTATCCGCGAAGGAATTCGACCTGCTCTATTTTCTCGCATCCAACCCGAACCAAGTGTTTACCAAAACGCAGCTGCTGGATCAGGTGTGGGGGTACTCCGCCTATGTCGAGGATAATACGATCACGGTCTACGTTCGGCGGCTCCGCGAGAAGCTGGAACGTAGCGGAATCAAATCCGCTCATATTACGACGGTTTGGGGCGTCGGTTATAAATTCGACCCCGATGAAACGGAGTAGCCTTTTATGCACTGGAAACCATGGTATGCAAGAAGGCTCTGGACGGCTTGCCTGTCTCTTCTTGTAATTTTGCTGTCCGTCGTTTGGCTCGCTTGGCCCTCGAACCAGCCTGCTTCGTCCTCCATCGTCAACCACATTCGCTTGCTGACCAATACGATCGTCCATACGTTGGAGAACGAGTTCGTCGAACTGCTCCCTCCCGATGCTCCGATTCGCGAGAAATTAACCGGCTGGAGTCAAGAAACACGGATCGGCCTTAAGGTCGTGCTCCCTGACGGAACGATGATATATGACAGCGATGATTCATCGGTACGCCGTATTCATCCTCGCTTTGAACTGGACTATACGCTGCGTATGTCCGACGGCGACCCGCCCGATTACCACCTGGCATTTCCGCTGCTGGATGCCGGAACCAACGCCTTCGCAGGCTATGCGCAGTTTACGGTCCCTGCATCTGCAGCGACCGCGGCCATCCCTTCTTCCGGCTTGCTTCTCGTTGTGCCATGGACCTTGCTTTCCTTGGCACTCCTGACGCTGCTTTATGTACTCTTCTCCACCGGACGCCGGGTGCAGCGGGATCTGGTTGAGCCTGTTGCCGGGCTCAAGCCCTATGCGGAAGCCATCCTGAAGGGCGATTACGAGCAGCGCGCCGAATGGACAAGCAATAACGAGGTCGGCGAACTCTATGCCGTATTTGATCTCATGCGTGAAGAAATTCGCAATTTACATATGCAGCAAGCCTCGCACAGCCAGTCGCACAAGGAACTCATTTCCAATCTGTCCCATGATTTAAAAACCCCGCTGGCGACCATCAAAGCCTACATCGATGCGATTCGTGAAGGCATCTGCCCCGATCTGCCGAGTGTGATGGCTTACCTGGAGGTGGTGCATGCCAATACAAGCAAGATGGCTGTGCTTGTAGACGATTTGCTGCTGCACGCGCTGCGTGATCTGGACCAAATTGCGGTGCGTCCGCTGGAACAATACAGTTCTTCTACGATTGAACCTGTGTTGCGAACCATGGCGCACTACATACGTACGATGGGAGTACGCTGCGTGGAGCCTTCTTCCATTCCGAACGTGCTTGTTATCATCGATGCTGTGCGTTTCGAGCAGGTCATCGCCAATCTCGTCACGAATGCCCTGAAGCATACCCAACCCGGGGATACGATTACGCTCGCCGTTGAGGAGTTGGCCGAATCATCCAGTTTGCGGATCATAATTTCCGATACGGGCAGCGGTATTTCCCCTCAGGACATGCCCTTTATTTTTGAACGGTATTACCAAGGCAGTGTCCCGGACCGCAAGAAACTGGCCGAGCGGCAAGGGGTTGGACTCGGTTTGTCGATTTGCAAATATATTATGGAAGCGCATGGCGGCACGATCACGTTTCACAGCAAGCAGCAGCAGGGAACGACCTTCTGCTTGACTCTGCCGCTAAGCTGACCCCTGTCATACTTTATTAATAATTTGATAAGGAATGCGCAAGAATCGTCCTCTATAATTTGGAAGCATGAGAAGAGAGGAGACCCTGTCATGCCTACAACCAAAACCATCATGCTGCAAGCTTCCAATTTATGCAAAACCTATACCACCGGCAAGGAGCAGTACCATGCCGTGCGCAATGTCGATCTGTCGATATATGCCGGCGACTTTACTGTGATCATGGGAGATTCCGGGTCGGGAAAGTCGACCTTGCTTTACTTGCTTAGCGGACTCGACGCCGTGACGGCCGGTGAAGTCCACCTTCAGGGACAGCGCCTCGATCAGCTTTCGGCTAAGGAGCTTGCGCGTTTTCGAGCAGATCAGATCGGCTTTATCTATCAAAACAGCAACCTCGTGCCGGATTTGACGCTGTTCGATAACGTCGCTCTTCCTGGTTATATCGCCAATCGGGACAAAGAAGCCGTAAAACAAAGGGCCAATGACCTGATGACAAGCCTGCATCTCGAAAAACAAGGCACCCGGCTGCCTTCCCAGGTGTCCGGAGGCCAGCAGCAGCGGGCCGCCATCGCCAGGGCGCTCATCAACAATCCGGATATGATTTTTGCCGATGAACCCACCGGCAGCCTCAACTACGAACAAGGTGTTACGGTGCTCGATATCCTGAGCCGGATGAATGCGGAGGGCCAATCGATTGTCATGGTCACCCACGATATGAAGGCGGCCTGCCGCGGCAATCGCCTGATCTACATTCGCGATGGCAAGATCGGCGGCACGCTGGATATGGGACCCTACGTCCCGGAGTTAGCCTCCGAGCGGGAAGCAATGATCTTTGCTTATGTCACCGGGAGGAGGTAGTCCAAGATGCGTGCCATATTGACGCTGTGCTGGGGGAACATTCGCAAACGAAAATTGCAAAACGCGCTGATCGCATTGCTCATTGCGCTATCTGCTCTATTAGTCGGCACCGCTTTCACGGTCTTGATGAATACGGAAAACGTATTCGAAGAGCGCCATACGGCTGCTCAAGGTGCCCATGAAATCATAAATATGACCCGCGGGCTGCATGATGAACGCATGGTTGCCGATTGGTGGTCAACCCAGGAGGGGGTGACCGCCTCCAGCCTTATTCCTTACAAGCCTTGGACCGGCTTGGTCTATAACGGGCAAGAACTGCCCAATCTTTATCTGTATATGATCGATACGCCTCCGATGCCGCATGGGGTCAATCATCCGCTCCCCGGCGCCGGACCGGCTCAACTGACCGTTCCGGAAGCCGGAACCGTCTGGGTGCCCACCTCGCTCGCCTACAAATACGACATGGAAGTCGGCGATGAATTGGTGTTCACCGCCGGGGCTGCCCCGGTACAATTCACGATCGGCGCTATCGTTATTGACCTGTCACATGGCGGCCCCTTCACCACCACTGCCCGCATCTGGATGAACGAAGCGGACTACCTTTCGACCATGGGCGGCTTGTCCACGCCGGAGCAGTACCTGGTGTCGCTTCGCTATGCGCATCCCGAACAAAGCGGGGAGTACTGGCAGCGCTTTGAGGAGGCGCTCGGATCGCCGTTTTTGGAAGAACGCGTTTCGTTTGCCGAGCTGTCCGCCTTTTACTTTATCATGAACAAAGTGATCGGCTTCGTCATGAGTTTCCTCGGATTGGTCATGATTGCTGTCGCCTTGCTTACGATCGGCTTTACGATCACGGACACGATCCTGGCCAATTACCGCACGATCGGCATTCTCAAATCCATCGGCATGACCTCCGAACGCATCATCGTCACCTATATGCTGCAGTACGGCTTGATTACCGTTATCGCCTTGATCCCTGCCCTGATCGGCAGTCGACTGCTGTCGGATATCATCATTAAGAATTCCTTATCCTTCCTCAAATCCGAGGCGGCGCCAGTGTCCGTGCAGGCGCTGGGGGTCGCAATCTGGACCGGCATCGGCATGCTGATCATCATCCTCTTGTGCGTTGTCCTCTATGCAGCCAAAACGCGCCATATCGAGCCGATTCAGGCGATCCGCTATGGCATGTCGGAGTCTTCGCATACCCATGCCCATGGACATGGAACCGGCACAAGGCTGCTGGACCGATGGTCCGTACCCGCCGTCATCGGATGGAAGCATGTGACCGGCAACAAAAAAGGGGCGGCGCTGGTCTTTCTGTTGATGAGCATTACCGCGGCGGTGCTCGTCTTTGGCACCCTGCTGGTAACGAGCGTCTATCGCATCAGCGAAACCTCGGCCCAGTGGGGCTACGACGATGCGGATATCGCCATCATGGTGATCAACGCTGACGGAATGGATCGTACAGAATTGCAATCTTATATCGAGAAGGATCCCCGGGTCCTCAGCCTGAACTGGTCCGGCTCGGCTATTGGAGTTGTTGCGCAAGCAGATGGCACTCAACCGACGTTCAGCCTCCCGCTGACCGTGGTGGAAGGCAGCATGGACGAGATGGGATTGGCCTCGCTGACAGGCCGGAACCCCGTGCTGCCTAACGAAATCACGATCGGAGTCAACATTGCCCGCAAATTGAATAAAGATATTGGCGATGCCGTCACGATCTACATCGAAGGAAAACCGCATCAACTGCTGATCACCGGCACGTTTCAGTCCATTTCCAACCTGTCGAATATCGCTCGGATCACATCGGACCTTGTCGGGCACATCAATCCGGACGCCGGGTTTGTTCAACTTCGGAACCAAGCGGATAGCGATGAGTTCGTGCGACAGCTGAATCAACGCTATGGTCCGGTGATCCAGGCCCTCAAGCAGGAAGTGCTTCTGGATTCCGTATTCAAGGAGGCCACGGCCGTGCTGCTCATTCCGATGAGTTTGCTGGCCCTTCTGTTCCTCACCGTCACTTGCCTGATCGTCTATAGTACTTGCCGCCTGCATATTCGCAAGGAAACGAAAACCTACGGCATTTACGCTTCGCTCGGCCTGACGGCATCAGACATTCGCCGCGCGTTGACAAGCGGCATTGCCGGAGTGGCTGCCCTCGGTACGCTGGTTGGCATGGTATGCGGAGTCTATGCTCTGCCAGCCGTACTGCGCGGCTTGCTGTCTGCCTACGGCATCGTCAAGGTGCCGCTGGTCATGGAGTGGCCGCTGGCGATTGTCCTGACGCTGATCGCTCTTGCCATTGCCGTCAGCGGCTGCTGGTTGGCTTCGCGAGCCCTTGACCGCACCTCCTTGCGAGTGCTGGTGACGGATTCTTGAGGAAAGTCAACGAGAACGGGGCTGCGGCAGACAAATGAGCCATTTACCAAACGAGGCGAAAGCTATTTGTTTCGCTGTTGAACGAGAAAAAGATGGCCTCCGTTTTTCGGAGGTCATCTTTTTTAGCTTCTTGGCTTTGTTCCATATTTTACTTACCGGACAAATAGAGGCCGAGCTCTGACAACAGCGCGCTTCCCACGTACGTGCCCGTGAACACGAACACCGCAACGATCGCCACGCGCCAGGAGGTTTTGCGAAGATCAACCAGCCTGTCGGCTACGGAAATGCCGGCGAACGCCAAAATCGGAGTGGTGATGGACAAAAAGTTGACGTTGGCAATGGCGTCCACAAACACATCCGAAATCAGGCAGCAGATCAGCGAAACGATCGATACCCAGCCGAGCACCGGGAATTCCTGCAGGAATTTCAGCGGAACCTTTTTCATCAGCGTCGAGATCAGAACGCCGATGAAGGAAAAAAGCCAAAGCACGGATAAGCCGGCTATCGTCCCTATCGTAATATGGCCTTCGCCGTTTTTGATGAACTTCATTTGCTCCGTAAATAAAATAAGACCGACGCTAAGCAGCAGGACGAGGGCATATTTTGCGTATTTATTCAATCCGGTGCTCATTTCTTTTCACCTCTGACCATTAATTTGTACATAAACCGCTGCAGCGGAACCGCGAGAAATACCATCGTATACGTTCCGAGAAAGCTGGTAAGCAGCTGGCTCGCAGCAGCGTATCCGTTAATGGTCTCCGTCATCTCAGGAGAATGGGCGATTAACGCGGAAGAAGAGCCTGTCATCATGCTGGCGGAACCGACCCCGGAGGACATCGCCAGCGCTTCGATCGAGAAGCCGGCGGCAACCATGACCGGCGCCAGAATGCTGAAGAACAGCGTGCCGAATAGGGTACCGATAATATAGAGGGACAGTACCCCGCGGCCTTCGTCGGAGTCGAGCGTATACTTCTCGGAGATGTAAGCGAGTTCCCCTTCCCTTCCAAGTCCAAGCGTAGCGCCGATGGCTTCCCTTCTCAGGCCGAGCAGGATGGCGATGGGAAGTCCGAGCAGAATCGTCCCCAGGTTGCCGATTTCCTGTATGATGAATACCCAGCCTACTTTTAAGATTTCTTCTAATCTAGGAGCAACGTCGGCGCCGTATCTCGCCATGAGCGGCAGCATAATAAAGATCAGATACTTGCTGGAGAAACCGACGTTTTCCTTGCTGTAAATTTTCTTCATCAAGCCTTTCCGGAATATCGACAAGCCGAGCACCATCGTGATCAAAATGGCGAATACGAGTGGAAGCAGGCTTATTTTCACGGAGCCGACCTGGATGGACTGAATGCCGATAAATTCGGCAACCGCTATAACAATGAGCACGAATGCAAGCAAATAGAGATACTGTAGTTTTAACTTCATGCCATGATGTCCTCTTTTCTGTTTTTCTGTTCTTAATGGGAGCCAACGATCGAAGCAAGGAGCTGCTCGTATTCGGCGAATGTGCGGCGGTACAGCTTCGAACGGTCGATGCGTCCGCTCATGCGCTCCAGCACCTGCGTTATAAATCTCGGGAACACTTCATAAATAAATTCCGGATCGATATCCTTGAAATCGTCGCCGTGGATCGTTCCCGTAAAGCCGCTGTAGCCGATTTGAATGCAGGGCATCATGAAGGCTAAATCCCCAATGTCTCCTGCAGCGCTGATGGCGTTGTTGTTCCAAATACGGGCGATCTCCTCGTTATCCTGGAACGCCTCCAGCACGAACTCGGACAAATACCGGTCCTGAACGAACGGCAAATATCCCATCTGCGTCTTAATCTCGACCTCGCCTTGAAGGGCCAGCGCGCTGCCCCTGGCCGCATCGTCCATCTTGGAGGCCGCTTCCTTCATGTAGTCCACCGACTGGGTGCGCAGATCGCTGCCAACCGTAATCCGATTGGGAATGACGTTTGTCGACATGTCGGACTCCAGGACGATCGGGTTCATGCGGACCTTCTCGCTGTCCTTCATCTGCTGCCTGCTGAGGCCTAACGCCACATTGAACAGGGTCGACATGCTGTAGGCATTTTTGGCGGAGAAGGGATCAAAACCGGCGTGGGTTGCTTTTCCGGTAAACGTGTAATGCTTATATAAGAATCCGGCCAGGTCGCAGTTGATTTCGATCGTGCGCTCGGCAAACTCTCCTCCCATGGCGTGTACGCACAGCCCGATGTCGATATCGTCGAACACGCCGAGTTTCATCGCTTCGGGTTTTCCTCCGTAATAGGAGATCTTGCCGCTTCCGAGCAGCTCGTCCCTGTAAGCGAGATCCAAATACTCCTCGGCGGGAATAAAAATAAACGTTAGACTATAATCCAAAGCGTCGTACGCCTTGGACTCGAAATAATGCTTGTATAAAGCCAGGGCAATCGCCACCTGCGTATAATGACCGCAATTGTGTGCCGCACCCGTTGCCTCGTCCGATCGCCAATGGGTTGGAGCATATACCGCATCAAGCTCCGCGATAAAAGCGATGTTCAGCGGCTTGCCGCCGCCAAGCGTTGTCCGAAGGCCGGTTGTGCTGAATGATTGCAGCTCGATATCCGGATTAACCTTTTTCAGAAAATCCGCTACCGTTTGATTGGTTTTAAATTCCTTGTAGCCAAGCTCAGGGTTATCGAATATGGTCTGTCCTACACCTGCAATTTCTTCGTACTGTTCTTTAAAACTCATAGCTGCCTCCCTCTTGATGAAAATAATCCTAATGTTAGTTTAGTTTTCTTAATTGTGTCAATAAAAATCACGTTATATTATTTTCCTATAGAAGTGATTATATTTACATATAACGCTCTAGTTTTCCCTTTGTTCAATAGCTGCAGATGAACGAAAGAAAAAAGAATCCGGATTAAACCCGGATTCTTTTTTCTAGTTTTGTGCACTTTTCTCATTAATAAACTTCATAGTTTTGCCCGGTTTGAGCCCCTTCCACACTCTTTTTATACGCAAGCGCTACACGTGCGGCCGGCACGGCTTCAAAGCCCGGGAAAAACTCGCCATATTTTTCTAGGGACTCCACTAAAACATTAGGGCTTACGCTGTTTATGCGAATTCCCCTTGGCATTTCAATGGCTGCGGATTTAACGAAAGCCTTGACACCGCCGTTTGCCATGGCCCCCGATGCGCCCTGAGGAATGGGATCATCCATCATAATTCCGGTTGTTAAGGTAAAGCTTCCTCCGTCATTCATATAATCCAGTCCTAGAAGGACTAGATTAATTTGGTCCTTAAGTTTGCTTTCAATGCTAATCTCATTTAGCTCCGGCGTCAATTCTGCAATAGGACCAAAATGCGCACCGCCTGTTGCGCTGATGACCGCATCCACTTTTCCGATTTTTTTATACATGTCTTTAATGCTGTTGACGGAAGTAATATCCACTTGGGCATCGAAGCCGTTTCGCCCAGCATGTACGATTTCGTGATTTTTTTCTAATTCTTTAGCGACTGCTCGTCCGATCGTGCCGCTTGCGCCAATGATTACTACCTTCATGTGCAGCCTCCTTATTCCTATGAGATTTCAATTATATTATACCCCTGGTTTTGCTTGAAGACATTGAAAGAACTCTTGGAGAACGGCCTTGAAATATTATAATAAAAAACCATGTTCTGTAAATGTCCGTCCTAACAAGTCTTTCGAACCTAACGTTTGTTGACTATAGTATCAAGTTTGTTATCTGGAAGCAGCGTTTCCTCCTCTTATACAATGAAATCAACAAGTGCACGACAAGCGAGATTACACCGTAAGGAGTGACAGACATGAGCTCTCAAGCCGAACCCAAAAAACGAAAGCGCTTACGAATGCGCTGGCACAAGCAGGATACGGAATTGACCCTCTTGGCGCTGCCAACCACGATCTGGTACATCCTGTTTAGTTTCTTACCGATGTTCGGGATCATTATCGCCTTCAAAAATTTCAAGATTAGCGGCGGGTTCTTGAGCAACGTGTTCAACAGCCCTTGGATCGGGCTCAAAAACTTCGAATTTCTGTTCAAGTCGAATGACGCCTGGATCATTATTCGAAACACGATAGGATACAATATTGTGTTTATTGTGCTGGGGATCGTTCTGCCCGTCTTGTTCGCGATCATGATCGGCCTCCTCCACAGCCGCAAAGCCAGCAAAGTTTATCAGACGATGATGTTCCTCCCCTATTTCCTGTCGTGGGTCGTCGTATCCGCCGTAGGCTGGGCGTTCCTGAGCTTCGATAAAGGGATCGTCAATCAAATGCTCGTCTCGATGGGCAGCGATCCCATTAACTGGTATATGGAGCCGAAGTATTGGCCGTTTTTTCTGATTCTCTTGAATGTCTGGAAGGGCCTGGGCTATGGCATGGTCATCTATCTGGCGACCATCACGAGCATAGACAGCACCTATTATGAAGCAGCCGTCATCGATGGCGCGTCCATTTGGCAGCAGACAAGATTCATTACGCTGCCCATGCTCAAGCTGGTGATCGTCATGATGTTCATACTGGCGGTAGGGCGCATATTTTACACCGATTTCGGTTTGTTCTTTCAGGTCACGCGAGACTCCAATTCGCTGTTCAACGTGGCGACAACGATCGATGTCATGGTGTATAAACAACTGAAAACGGCCACCGTGGGCATGGCATCCGCAGCCGCTTTCGTACAGTCTGTTCTGGGATGCGCTACGATTCTGGCCGCTAACTGGATCGTTCGCCGAATCGATCCCGATAGCGCGATGATGTAAGGAGGCAAGAAGATGACATCGAAATCTACTTATCAGACAGGCCTTGAGAAGTTTAACCGCACGAACAAAGCCGTCAACCTTTTGTTCAACCTGATCTTCATTCTGTTGGCGCTGCTCTGCGTCATACCTGTAATCGTTGTCCTGTCCATCTCCTTCTCCAGCGAGGAGTCCATCCGTGAGACCGGGTATCATCTGCTGCCGGTCGCCATGTCGACCGAGGCTTACGTCTACATCATCAAGCAGGGAACGATGATTCTGCGGGCCCTCGGCGTATCCGCCCTCGTGACCGTGGTCGGTACCGTGCTCGGGGTGCTGCTGACCGCCTCCATGGGTTACGTTCTCTCTCGTCCCAACTATAAGTTGAGGGGATTTCTGACCTGGGTGGTATTCATTCCGATGGTATTCAACGGCGGCTTGGTATCCAGCTACTTCATCAACACGAATTTGCTGGGACTGAAAGATAGCATCTGGGCGCTGATTCTCCCGCTCGCCGTTTCATCGTTCAACGTCATCATATGCAAAACCTTTTTCAAAAGCACGATTCCCGACGGGCTGATCGAATCAGCCGAAATCGACGGCGCGAGCCAGCTGCGAATCTTCTTCTCCATCATCATGCCGATCTCGCTGCCGGTCATCGCCACCATCGGACTGTTTCTCTGCTTTGCTTACTGGAACGACTGGTTCCAATCGATGCTGTATATCGACAACCAGAACCTCTATTCCCTGCAAGCGCTGCTCAACAGCCTAATGAGCAATGTGGACGCACTCGCGAAGAATGCTGCGAGTATGGGCGTAAGCTATGCCATGCTCGTCGCAACGATGCCGAAGGAATCCGCCCGCATGGCGGTCGCCATTCTCATCGTGCTGCCTGTAGCATTCGCCTACCCTTTCTTCCAGAAGTATTTTATTTCCGGATTGACGGTCGGCGCCGTGAAGGGCTAATGACGAAATAAACCAAGACAAGCTTGGTTTATGATAAATATCCGCTGTACACACTTAGGTAATTCAACTTCAAAAAGGGGGAAATGAAATGAAAAGAGCATTAAAGTTCATCTCTACGCTGTGCGTGCTGACGCTTATGTTGACTGCTTTGGCAGCCTGCGGCGGCTCGAAGCCTGCACCTGCGACAGACGGATCCCAAGCGACGCCGGACACATCCAATGACACCGAAACGTCAAGCAAGGATGTACCGACGTTGACCTGGTGGACCATCGGCGGCCAAGTGCCTAACAATTTCAGCAAAGCGGTGGATGCCATGAATGCCTACACGGCCGAGAAGATTGGCGTGAAGGTCGACATCAAGGTAGCCAGCTGGGGTGAATGGGACACCAAAATGAATACCATCGTGAATACCGGCGAGCCATTCGACATCATGTTCACGAACAGCGGTAAATACAGCAAGCAAGTGACTATGGGCGCGTTTGCCGATATTACGGATCTGGTTCAGAGCGAAACGCCGGACTTATACAAATTGATTCCCGAGAAGGTATGGGAAGGCACAAAGATCGGCGGCAAATATTATTCCGTTCCGACTTACAAGGATTCCGCGCTGACGCAGTACTGGGTATTCGATGATAAGTACGTGCAAAAGTACAATATCGACATCAACAATATCAAAACATTGCAGGACCTGGATAAGCCGCTTCATGACATGAAGGCCGGCGAAGGCAAAAGCTTCTATCCGCTGCCAATGACGCAAGGCGAAGGCTTGAACGGCTTCTTTAACGACTATGACGATTTAACCCTGGGCTTCCCTCCGATCGGCGTCAAAGCGGACGACGCATCGCGCACGGTTGTCTCCGTGCTGGAGCAGCCTGATGTTGTGGCTAATCTGAAGCTGCTGCATCAATGGTACCAGGATGGCATCATCAACCCGGATGCGCCGACGAAGACGGAGAACGACAAAGGCAGACCGTTCTTTGCAGCCCAGGCATTCCCGGGAGCCGAGATCAGCTGGCAGATCAATGACGCCATCGAGAAGTACGATATGGTTCAGCATTACGGGCCGATCTATACCACCAGTACGATCCAAGGCTCGCTGAACGCGATTTCGGCGAATTCCAAGTATAAGAAGGAAGCCTTGAAATACCTCGAGTTGGTGAATACGGATCCTAAACTTCGCAATATGCTGGCATTCGGCGAGTTGGGCGTGGATTACAACAACGTCGATGGCGAAAAAGTGATTGAGCGTACATCCGATACTTGGCCGCTCGCGGCTTACACGCAAGGCACGTTCTTTAATCTGGCGGTTACGAAAGGCGCTCCTGAAGATCAATGGGAGCAGGTTAAAAAGCTGAACGATGCAGCGACCTCCTCCACCGTCCTCGGCTTTGCGCTGGACATCACCGATCTTCAGACCGAAGTGGCGAACTGCCAGGCCGTGTGGGATAAATACAAATATGAAATCATTACAGGAGCATCCGATCCGGAGAAAGTGATACCGAAGGTCACCGCTGAATTAAAGTCGGCCGGCATGGACACCATCATGCAAGCCGCCCAAGAGCAGATCAACAATTACTTCAAGTAAATTCCTGCGCATCCCTTATTAGGACACTTTTAAGGGATGCTTTTTCCATCCTATCTATGAAGCTTGGCGTGAATCGTGTTACATTGAGATTAAGCTGCGCATATTTAAAGCGACCTGCTGCAATTGAGGTGTCGTATGGGCTCATTTTTACAAATCAAAATCTATCGCCACAAGTTTATTGCCTATGTCATCTTCGTCGTGGTCATCGGTCTGACGCTTGGTACGCTGACCAGTGCCATGCTGCTGAATCAATGGGTGGGCAATGCCCGCATCGAGGCGGCTAATGCCTTTGCGCGCGTGGAGAATGAGCTGCAGTATGATGCTGACCGAATCGAGGCTTACATGCAGCGCATCTACTCCAATCCCGGACTGATTGACGATGCTCGCAGCTTTCTAAGCAGCAGCGCGGAAGGCTATTTAACCAGCAGGCTGCAGAACAGCCATTTCTCCCAGCCTCTGGTTTCGTTTCCCGAGGATGTGAAGACCTATCTGTACAGCTGGGCGCAGGGCGAAATCACGCAGATTAGCCTGCATACCGGCCATTACGGCAATGTCGTACGTTTTAATGAGCACGGGATAACAAGCTTTACCTTCGGGCTGCCGAATACGGACGAGGCGTTCCGCGATACGATTATGAAGGGCTTCGTCTATCGCAAGAAACTGTCGAATCCGACGCCGGGCGCTCAGGAGTTCGGGGAAATGCGCTTTTTGGTCAGCAGCGATCAAATCTTTAAATCCATTCGAAATTTCCGGTTTGGCAATGCCGCCGCGGTCAGTGCTACCGGCGAAACCTACCTCATCGGCAATGGACAGGACCAGGACTTGGAGGAGCTGTCCCGACTGGCCGAGGCAGACGGCCGCAGCCATGGTTTTATATCGAGGGGTGTACGGAAGCATATCTTGTTCGTTTCCTTTCCGTCCACCAAGTTTAATTTCAAATTTATTAGCATCATTGATTTATCCATGCTGATTCGTCAGCATGCCGGGATGCTGGTCGCCATCTTTCTGATCGTATTGACGGCCATGGTCAGCGTGCTTCTTCTCATCGCATACAATATGCGGGACGATGCCCTCTTCCTCCGCCGCATCATTCAATCGATCGGACGGGTGAAAATGGCCAATTTTACGCCGAACCGCCCCGCCCGGTACCGTCGCAACGAATACGGCATGATCGCCCGGGAATTGGACGATATGATTCAGCAGCTGGACAAGCATATCCGCAATGAATATCTGCTCAAGATCAAGCAGCAGGAAACTGAAATGAAAGCGCTTCAACACCAAATCAACCCTCATTTTTTATACAATACGCTGGAGGTTATCCGCTCCACGGCGCTAGTGAATCAGGACCGAGACACCGCCGACGCCATTGCTACGTTAGGCACGCTCTATCGTGAAATCGTCAAAAAGGAAAATATCATCTCGATTGCTAGCGAGCTGGAATTGCTGCAGAAGTACTTGGAGATTATGGAGTTCAAGTATCCCGAGCGTTTTTATTATCAAATCAATGTCGAGCCGGCGCTGCACTCGATCCCTACCGTGAAATTCTGGATGCAGCCCCTGGCTGAGAATTTTTTCATTCATGGCTTTAACGCGAATCATGAGTTTAATCTGTACGTCGTCAACGGCTTTGAAGCGGATGATGGTTATGTGCTGGAATTCGTGGACAACGGAAGCGGGATTCCGCCGGAACGTTTGGATATCGTTCGCAGCACGCTGTCCAACCATGATGAAACTTCTTCCCATAGTATCGGACTGCGCAACGTATATACGCGCCTTCATTTCTTTTATGGAAACGGCCTTTCGATCGAGATTGAGAATAATGAGGAAGCTGGAGTCAAAATTTCCGTGCGGATTTCAAAAGAGGTGATTGAACATGTACAAACTGATGATTGTGGATGACGAACCTCAGATTTTGGAGGGAATGAAGCGAATCCTGGATTGGAAGCAATACGGATTTGGACGGATCGAAACCTGTGAATCCACGGGTGAAGCGATGTCCAAGGTGGTGGACCTGCTGCCGGACGTCGCCATTTTCGATGTCTGCATCGGCAAGGAGCTTGGATATGAAGCGATCCAGAGACTCAACGAATTTCAAATCCCTACGAAATACATCATCATGAGCGGCTACAGCGAATTCAAGTATGCCCAGGAAGCCATTCGGTGCGGCGTCAAAGACTATCTGCTCAAGCCGGTCGAACGTACCAAGCTGCAGCAAGTGATCGAGAAGATCATCGTCGAGGATCTGGGCGGTTCGATAGGTAACCGAAACGGCGAAAGCTTGAACCAGGATCCGGTGCTTGGCGTTAGCTATGACAGCTTATCCAAGCTGGTGAACCGGATTCTGCTGATGATCAGGACGGAGTATGCTCAGAACATCACCTTGAAATCCGTGGCGGAGCGTTTCCAGATGAACAGCACCTACCTCGGACAATTGTTTCTCAAAGAAACCGCGATGAAGTTTTCCGAATACCTGATGGCTTACCGCATGCTTCTGGCACAGGAGAGAATTCAATCGACGGATGAGAAAATTTCCTATATCGCGTTTTCCGTGGGCTATAACAATCTCAATTATTTTTATACGCATTTTCACAGCTTTTTCGGGAAATCTCCTTCTGAACTGCGGGGAAAAGGGTAACGCATACGTGGCGGAAAGGAGGACATCGATGGTTAAATACGCTAGACGCTTACGGTCTTTAATGATGATCAGCATGCTGCTGCTGTTCACATTCTATACAACCGGCTGCTTCGGACAGCCTGGCTTTGACGATGAACCGCATGTCGGCGACACGGTCAACCTGATCTATTATACGATCGGTGAGCCCGATAAGGATCTTCGCCTCGTCAATGATAAAATCAATGAAATCATGGCTCGCAAGATCGGCGTGACGATCACCTATATCAAGGTAAGCTGGCAGGAATATGAAGATCGGCTGAACACGCTGATATCCGCCGGAAGCCCGTTCGACATTGCTTTTGCGCCCGACTATGCAACCACCGCGATGCGTGGAGCCTGGCTGAGGCTTGATGACCACCTGGCCGGCCTGGGCAAGGATATGTACGAGGCCATCGATCCCACCTTTTGGCAGGGGGTCCGCATGAACGACGGCAGCATTTACGGCGTCCCTACCAATAAGGAGTTAGCCGTACGCGATCAGTGGATGTACCCCGCCTCGATCGTGGACAAACACCATATCGACATCACCAAGTACAATACGCTGGAATCGCTTGAGCCTCTCCTCCGGATGATTCAGCAGAAAGAGCCGGATTACATCCCTATGGAGTTGGATCGGGATTCCCATAATTTCTTCGCTCTCTACGGATACGAATACATCATGAACCATAAAGTGCCCTTGATGATCAAATCGCTCGACCCGGACGCACCGGTGGTGAATATCTTCGAAACCAAGGAAGCCCGGCAGGTTCTCGATACGCTGCGGCATTATTATAAGCAAGGCTTCATCAATAAGGACGCGGCGCTGCGCGAGCCGGGAGGGCTCAAACGAGGCGCCAAGGTGTTCTGGAAGTCCTCCGGCGGGGGGCCGCTCTCGGAGACGACTTGGAGCAAGGATCGCGGTTATAAGATTGTAGCGAATCCCGTAACCCCCAGCACGGTTACTACGGAATCCGTCCGGGGAGGCATCATGACCGTTAATGCCAATACCAAGCACCCCGTAGAATGCATTAAGTTTCTGAATTTGCTTAATACGGACCCCGAAGTACGGAATTTATTCAATTATGGGATCGAAGGCATCCACTACACATTGGACGAACAGGGGCAGGTCGTTCCGAAAACAGACAAAGACAGCCATGGCGAACCGATCCCGGATGCGCCCGCAAGCAGCTATTCAGGTGTGCAGTACACGCAGGGGAATTGGTTTATCCTGAAAACCATGGGCGGCGATAACCCGGACCCCCTCGACAAATGGGAGCAATTCCGTCAATACAACGCCGGAGTCGTCAATTCCACCGTGCTTGGATTTACGCCGGATCTATCCGCGCTGACCGCTCAAACCGATAACATCGAGATGGTCTGGCATAAATATTATCCAAGCCTCATGACGGGCTCCGTGGATGTCGATGCGATCCTCCCCAAGTTTAACGAGGAGCTGAAGCAAGCAGGCATGGATGACGTGATACGAGAGGTGCAGAAGCAGCTGGATGCTTGGCGCAGCGGCAGGAAGTAACTGCTGGAATCCGCTTCCCTGATTGGCTCGGCCTTGGCCCAATGAACCCTATTCAAAAGAGACCCTAAAGCGGATAACTTTAGAGTCTCTTTCGCTTGTTCACCTGGACGGTAACGGGGAGCACATTTAAGATATTCTCTACTCCCACTTTTCATAGGCTGCGTGCAAATGGGTCCCGGACAGGAGGCCTTTTTGCAGCTGCGGATTCGGAACGATCCGGTTATACTTCATAATTTTCTGGTTGATGGCCTCCACCTCGGCCTCGGGAACCGCATTCGGTTCCGGACGGTCCAAAAGACGCTTGATGTCGGCGGCGATCTCTTTTCTCAGCTCCACCCATGCCGGCTGGTAATTCGCGTTCTTCATGATACTGGTTAGCACATCGCCGTCTTCGATCTTGATCGGCTTTCCCTTCAACGGAAAGTCGTCAAAGCCGCCTTCTCTGGCAAACTTGTCGATGGCCGATTCCAGGAGCCCGCTGCTGGTCGACATCGGGCGTCGTTCTTTTTTCTTTTGCTGATTTTCTTCAGCAGCAGAAGCCATTTCTTTAGCATCATTGTTCAACTCCATATCGGACACCTCCGGTTTTACATATCAGGGAAATAAATCCGTTTCTCAAATGACATGTCAAAGAATTTGTACTTCCCGTTCTCGTCCTGCTTAATATGCAGCGCAAAGTCCTTCTTCATCGAACGTCAACCGAAATTATCCAAAATATAACATACATCACATGGTTTTAACAGTCGCTTTCGGAATCAAATTCGATGATGCGGGACGCGGCATATGACGGATTCATACTACAGTTGTGCTGATCAAGCTTACAACGAAGGCATGAAACAACGCTCGGCCCAACCATATTGGTGAGCCGAGCGTTGTTTGGCATTCTGCTATTTCATGAATAGGCTTTTGCATATCGTAAATTCAAAGGACATGTCCGTCGAAGAATCGAGTTGATACTCGTCATGAACCGGAGCCCCCCAGCTGTCGTCACCCCCAACCCCCATTTGCCGACCGGCAATGGTAACAACGGTATGGTGAACATTCGGCAGCTCATAATGATGCGTCGCATTCTCCAGCTCAAATGCGGTATAGGGCGATATATTCGCTTCAACCGGTGCTGCCGCCGAGGCTTTTATCGTGAGACCATGACCTTGATCGCTCGTTATGGATACCTCCCGCACGCCTGTACGATTGCCCGATTCCTGCGGTACCAAATAGGCTGAAACATGATCCGCCGCACGACTTCGGAAGCGACATAATCTAGCTCCGAACGCACGATCGATATAGTTCTCTTCCGGCCCGTTTGCATACCAATCCAGGTTGTCGTAGTCCGCCGGCACTTTGAAGGTAAGAGCAAAGATCGGCAGCTTCGGCAGCCCCGGCTCTCCTTGATACCCCGACTTTACGTGAATGCTGCCATCGGTAAACACCGTGTAGGATACACGCACCCGTATTCCTTCGGATACGCTCAGTTTATACACGTAGGTCACGGTTGCGCGGTCTGAGTACTCCATTAGCTCGCAGCTTTCCGTTCTTCGAGTCAGGCTTGCTGCATACCAAAGCGCGGAGTCGAACGGCAGTCCGGCCCCTTTATCGTTATCCGTCATCGCTCTCCAGAAGAGCGGCGCCGGCGGCGAAGAGATCATCTCCCGTCCCGCATACTTGACCGATATGAGGGTCCCTGCCTGCTTCGAGAACATGACGGAGAAATCGCGTCCGTGAACGCCGATATTTACGTCCCCTTCAACTACACGGAAATCATTCGCCGGCTTATCCTGCGATACCTCTGAACCTGATTGCAGGCGTTCTGCCTCCGACGACGCATTATTAGTATCATCAACAGCCAACGTGTCCTCCACTTGGAAAACAAACTGTCCAAAAGCAATTTCATACCCGGCTTCCGCCCATAACGACTCCTTCTTGGTCACGAGTGTAACGTCTAGCGTATACTCCCCGGCTGGATACCCGGCCTCAGGCAGTTCCAGCTTTACATATCTCTCTTCGCCGGGACCAACCTGGGTGCATACAGCTCCGCTATAGATTTCCCTGCCTTCATGGTATAGAGAGTATTTAACATGATAAGCATCCAAACCCACGAACAAATTCTCGTTTCGGATCGTGACGCCATAACGATCCGGTGTCAGCTTGATGTTCTGATACAGGAATTTCACTTCCTGCATTTTGGGGGACCATGTCCGATTTGCATATACGATGCCGTTGCCGGAGAAGTTGTAATCCGTTGAGCGGTCGTCAAAATCCCCTCCATAAGCCATAAAAGGCTTGCCGTAACGATCATGTTTCACGATAACCTGATCCATGAAATCCCAGATGAAGCCGCCTTGATACATCGGATACTTCCGTTCCAGCTCCGTGTATTTATGCAATCCGCCGACGGAATTGCCCATGGCATGCATATACTCGCAGCTGATATAGGGCTTGGAAGGTTCGTTTTGCAGATACTGTTCAATATCTGCAGGTTTTGCATACATGCGGCTCTCCATATCGCTCGCATCGTCATATTCCCGGTTATGGAACACTCCTTCGTAATGCACGAGCCGGGTAGGGTCCTTCTCCCGGAAAACATTCGCAACGTTTCGAATGACTTCACCCGCATAAGACTCGTTGCCGCAAGACCAGATCAATATCGATGGGTGGTTCTTGTCCCTCTCGATCATGGAAATCGCACGATCCAGAACGATATCCTGCCATTCCGGCCTGCTGCCCGGTATGTTCCAGGATGGCTCAACAGCCCCCATTTTCTGCCACGATCCATGCGTCTCCAGATTCATCTCGTCGATGACGTACACGCCGTACTCGTCACACAGCTCGTACCACAGCGTCTGATTCGGATAATGGGACGTCCGAACGGCGTTGATATTCGCCTG
Organism: Priestia sp. BR_2; assembly: GCF_041954005.1. Taxonomy (NCBI): domain Bacteria; kingdom Bacillati; phylum Bacillota; class Bacilli; order Caryophanales; family Bacillaceae; genus Priestia; species Priestia sp. BR_2. The sequence continues at coordinate 93,136 of NZ_JAVFHM010000275.1, forward strand.
CTTCAATGTCTTGATATCCCACAGCATATCCTCTTTCGTAATGCAGCGTCCGCGATGGGAATTGAATTCGTGCCGGTTGACGCCTTTGAATATAATGCGCTTGCCGTTTAAGAGCATCACCTTGTCGATCATCTCGAATTTGCGAAAACCTATCTTTTGCGGCACGACCTCCACAAGGTTTCCGGATGCGTCATAGACGGATACGTACAGTGTATATAAATTAGGTTCTTCTGCGCTCCACCGCTTGACCTTTCCCGCAGCTAACGCAATCGACGCCGTTCCCTCGGAAGCTCCGGTTTCCCCCCGGACCACTGGATTTCCTGCTGCATCCTTAAGCTCAAAGACTATTTTCGAAGCAGGCCTGCCCTTAAGCTGCATGGCAGCCTTCAGCGTTCCAAGTTCATACGTTTCATCCAAATCGGTCTGAACATGCAGATCCTGAACATGAACGTCTGGTACCGTGTATAGATACACGTCGCGAAAAATTCCGGAAAAGCGCCAAAAGTCCTGATCCTCCAGCCAGCTTCCGGTGCTGCGTTGATAGACCTCTACAGCCAGCTTATTCTCGCCTTCCGCCAAGTACGGCGTGAGGTCGAATTCGCTCGGCGTAAAGCTGTCTTCGCTGTAACCGACAAACTCCCCGTTCAGCCATAGATAGAAAGCCGATTCAACTCCCTGAAAAGAAATGTACAACGGACGCTGCTGCCAGCCGGCAGGAACGTCGAAATACTTCACATAGCTGCCCACGGGATTGTGGTCCTCTGAGATCATCGGGGGTCTAAGAAACTCCACACCGTCCCATGGGTACATGGTGTTCACGTATTGCGGCTGCCCGTAACCCTGAAGCTGGATATGTCCGGGAACCCCAATATCATCCCATCCTCTGCAGGATGCGTCCATTGTATAAAAATCCGCTTGGCGTTCCTTGGCGTTATGCGCATAACTAAACTTCCAGCTTCCATTCAGACTGTGGCGCCAAGGCATCTCTCCAAGCCATTCGGCTTCCCGTATCGTTGCGTAGTATCGGTGATCGGAGTGCGCAGGCATCCTGCCTACCGCGAATATGCCGGGATCGGACAACCATGCAAGACTTGGCGCGACTCCCCGTTCAACCTGCTGTTTCATCTGTTCTCCTCCTTATTATTTAACTGAACCTGTCATTCCGGCAACAAACTGCTTCTGCATCATGAAGAACACCATTGCCGTCGGCAGCGTCGTAATGACAATCGCAGACATGATCAAACCGTAGTCGGGAGCGTAGCCTGATCCCAGGTTCGATATCAGCAGGGGCACGGTCATATTCTCCGGCGATTGCAGCACGATCAGCGGCCACAAATAGTTGTTCCAGCTGTTCAGGAACGTAATAATCGCGGCGGCGGCATAGGTCGATTTCATCGTCGGCATATAAATGCGGAAAAACAAGCCGATCTCCGAGAGTCCGTCGATGCGACCGGCTTCCATCATGTCCTTCGGAAACATTTTTGTGCTTTGGCGGAAGAAGAAGATCAGGAAGGCCGTCGTGAATGTCGGCAGAATGACAGCCCCTGCCGTATCAATGCCTAGAAAGGGTACAACCCCCGATACCTTAGCAAACATCTGAAATAAAGGCACCATGATCGCCGCGAACGGAATCATCATCGAGGCCAGGAGGATATTAAATACGATATCTTTGCCGCGGCTACGGTACATCTCAAATCCGTAACCAGCGGCTGATGCAACCAGCAGTGAAAGCACGGTAGTCACCACCGAGATTTTTGCGGAATTCCATAGAGCTTGCCACATGTCCACGGAACTGAACAGATTGTTGATATTCTTGACCAGGTGCGAACCCGGCAGCAGCGTCCCTTTCGTTACGTCCACGGACGGATTGGTGGCACTGACAACCATCCAGATAAACGGAAAGATGGAGATCAGGGCAGCGATAATTAAAAACAGGTAAGTAAACACGCGTTTGGTTCTCATGATCTCTTGTCACCTCCAACTTTGTTCTGGATCATCGTCAATATGACCACCATCAGTACGATCGAATAAGAAACGGTAGCTGCGTACCCAAAGTCTGGCGTGTATTCGAAGGAAAGATTGTAAATATATTGCGATATCGACATGGTTGCGTTTCCGGGGCCGCCTTTGGTGATGTTGACCACCTCGTCAAACAACTGAAGCGTTCCAATAGTCGATGTGATCGTCGTAAACAAGATGATCGGCTTCAAGAGCGGAATCGTAATTTTGAAAAATTGCGTGAAGGCATTCGCACCATCGATGCGTGCAGCTTCATATACGGATTTATCGATATTTTGCAGTGACGATAAATAGAAAATCATATTATAGCCTGTAAAACGCCAGGTGATCGCGATGATAATCGTGACTTTGGCCCAGAACGGGTCGGTAATCCATTGAATCGGCTCCCGGATGAGATGAAGATTCACCAGAAATTTATTGACGATGCCGTCAGCTCCGAACATGTACTTAAAAACGACGGAGTATGCTACAAGCGACGTTACCGTCGGCAGGAAAATAGCCGTTCTGAAAAAACCTTTGAACTTCAATCGATCGTCATTGAGCAGCACAGCGATAAAGAGCGCCAGCACCAGCATAACCGGGACCTGAACAAGTAAGTAAATAAACGTATTCTTGACGGCCGTAAGGAAGGTGGTATCGCTGAACAGGCGAATATAGTTGTCTATTCCGACAAACTGAAGATTGCTGCCCCTGCCCGATTTGAAGGATAGGATTAACGCTTTAACCATCGGATAGAAATAAAAAATACCAATCATGACGACCGGCACAAGGACGAAGAACCAGCCTGTCAAACGTATCCGTCTTTGACTGTTAAGGCCCTTGTGAATTTGCGGGCTTAGCCTGGCTTTTTCTGCATTCACACCACTCCACACCCTTCTGTTGGTCACAATTCTTACGGATAGAGATAATAAAACCCTTGCTCCCCTTCCTTCAGCAGATGTCCACTTTACAGGAGAAGAAGGAGCAAGGGCATAGATCGTACTGCCTAAGTGTGTTTAACGGATTTGCGTATCGGCTTGTGCCTGCGCATCTTTCAGAACGGTTTCCACGTCTTTACCGCCGAGATACGCCTGCATGGCAACGACCATAATGTCCTCGATGGCGTAAGTGTTCATGCCGTAGTTCACGTTAGGAATTTGTTCGGTCCAAGCGGCAAAGTCCGAAACGACTTTCTGCCCTTGGAAATACTCATCCGCTGCCGCGTAAGCTTCTCCGCTTGCGGCCGCTTTCAGGGTGCCGATGACCCCGACTTTTGTATTCAATGTCTGATACAGCTCAGCATCGGAAGCAAATGTCTTCGCGAGGAACTCCGCAGCTGCTTCTTTGCCTTCAACGTTCATCACATACCAGGAGCTGCCGCCCAGGTTGGATGCATGGACAGAGCCTTCTGTTGCCGCAAGCTTAGGCAGCGGGGCTACCGCCCATTTACCGGATTGGGAAGCTTCGGCTTTGATCGAAGGGGTGATCCAGTTTCCGGTTGGCACGGTAGCCACTTCACCGCTGTTGAATGCTCCGACGAATTGGCTCCAGTCCGAGTTCACCTTCACGATGCCGGAATCCATCATTTCTTTGTACAATTCAAAGGCTTCCTTCAATGGAGCATTGTCTGCAATCGTCGGCGTATTGCCGTCTTCCGCCGTATACCACGCCCCCGCGGATTGGATCATCATGCGAATAAGTCCCAGATCATTAGGATCCAACGTAATCATGCTTTTGCCGGTTTTCTCTTTGACGGCTTTGCCAATCTCGATGTACTGCTTCCAGTCGATGTCCTGCAGGTCGTCCAGACTGTAGCCTGCCTGCTCGAGATAATCCGTACGTACGTACATTCCCGTCACGCCGGAGTCAAACGGAACGCCGTACTGCTTGCCGTCGACGCTGGTCGGGCCAATCTTGTAATCCGCAAAATCGTCCACTTTCACGATGTCCGTCAATTCGTAGAAAGAATCCGGATACGCTTGCAAGAAGCTCTGTGCACGGTAATCCTCAATGAGCACGATGTTAGGCAACCCTTTCGTGGAACCGGAATTGAGCCCTGTGTTCAGCTTTTGGACGATATCGGCCTGTGCATTCTCTACCACATTAATCGTGACATCCGGATTCACTTGAGCGTAGGCTTCCTTGGCAACATTCATGGCCGCAATGTTAAATGCCGGGTCCCAAGCCCAAACCGTAATCTCTTTTGCCCCGGCACTGCCTTCATTGCCGGAATTGCCGGTGCTGTCCGATCCGCCTTCCGTACCGCCCGAAGAACATGCCGACAAGAGTACAACGCCAGCCAGTAGTAAGCTGATTAATTTTTTCAATGCGTAAACCCCCTTTTTAATCTAAAAAACAATAAAAGATGGAAGCGTTTTCTCTGTTACGCATCCATCTTATCACTTTGTATTCGTTTTCATTGGCACTATCTTTGTCAGCTTTGGTGCTATTATTGGATCCTGTTTTCGCTTTCATACTGGCTCTGGTACTATCTTTAGATTCTTGTAATATCTTTAGCTTTGGTCAATGGAAGCGTAAGGATGATTTTTGTTCCTTCACCGCGTTTGCTTGTAATGTGGACCCCGTATTTCTCGCCGTACATCAATTTAATTCGATCATCCACATTGCGTATCCCAATGCCGGAGAACAATTGGCGTTTGCTCATCGGTGCAGGCAACGAGTCTTCTATGGGCGGGTTCTGCTCAAGATTCATACCGTCCCCGTCATCTACGACTTCACACACAAGCTGGTCTTCCTGAACGGCAATCATGATCAAAATCCTCCCCTCTCCTTTGATGTTGAATGCGTGGAAGAATGCATTCTCAATAAATGGCTGAAGAATGAGCTTGGGCATATGATAATCCAGGCTATCCGGCTCCACGAAGTAATGGACGCGGATTTTCTCTCCGTAACGCACATGATTAATATACACATAATGCTTGAGCGTCTCGAGTTCCTGCCGCACAGGAATGGTGGAGTGAATATCGCTGACCGTATTTTGCAGGAGCGATATGAGCGCGTTAATCGTACCCGCCGCTTTTTCCTTGTTGCCCTGCTGCACCAGAAATTTGACCGAAGCCAGCGTGTTATACAAAAAATGCGGATTGATCTGCATTTGAAGCGCGGCCAGCTCCGCATTTCGCTGCTGCTTCTGGGTTTCCATCAATCGGTCTACATAATCATGCAGCGCATCCAGCATAAAGTTGAAGGCGTTCCCCAGTTCCTTCACTTCATAACTGCTGTTTGCAACATCGACATGATGATCGAACCCGCTAGTCGGAATGCTCGACATCTGTTCGACGAGTACGCGGAGCGACTGCGTCATTCGCCGGGTGATCAGAAAAACAATGACAAGCGATATCGCAACGATAGCCATGATCGTCAACGTGACAGCTTTTGCATTCACCATCTGTCCGGTCACGGCTTTCTTGTCGATCATATTCACCAAATAAAATTCGAATTCGGGCAAATATTCCGAGAACACAATTCGTTCGTTCCCCATTACATAGGCAGACTGATCGTCTTCTCCCTCGTCCTGATCCGTTACGACTTCCTGAAGCAGTCCCTCATCCGACATCCCGATCAATTCGGTCCTGTTGCTGGAAACAATGACCCCTTCCTTGTTCAACAGCACGACGTCATTGCCTTCGCTTGTAAAATTCGCATAGAAGGGCTTGAAATTCCGGTCGCGGATGACCACGTACAAGGTGCCGTAAATTCTGCCGGTAGACTGGTCAAAGAGAGCTTTGGAGGCGACGAGCATGGGCTCCTGTGCGTTAGCTTTAGGATCATCGCCACGATAGAGCTGGTACAGGATTTGTGCAGGATGGGCCATCGTTGTCTTGGTAATCGGGTGATCCTTCAGTTCCTCGGCCGAGACCGACCAATACCAAGGATCGGTAGAATAACTTCTGCCATTCGCTCCAACGATCATGATGCCGACGTCATAGGCGCTAAAGTTGGACTGAATCGACTTCATGCCCTCTGTCATCCGATACGTTTTCATCGCAAGAGCCACGGCCTCCGTTTCTCCGCCCGATAAATAGCTTCGGATCGCCGCATTCTGGGCGATCATGGTGGCACCGGTTGCTATAGCGTTATTATAGGACTCCAGGTTTGACTTCATCTGGTTCAACAGCTTGCCGTTCGTGATGCTGAAGGTCTGCAGAAACAACTTCTCCGACATGCTGATGGTAATGGACAGCGTCAGGAGGGAAACGGTAACGATGCTGATGAGGGTCACAAGAAACAGCTTAAGGAATAAGCCTTGTTTTCGCAGCTTGGTTATGACATTTCCGATCATGATTCCCGTATCTCCCGCGCGTCTTGCCTCCGAAACTGACTCGGAGAGATGCCTGTCTGCTTCTTGAACACCTTAGTGAAGTAACTCTGATCGGAGTACCCTACGCTGGCGCTGATTTCGGAAATCGTAAGTTCCGTTGTCAGAAGCAGCTCCATGGCTTTTTCCAAACGGATTTTATTGAGGTATTCACTGAATCCCTCCCCATTATACGAAGCAAAATAACTCGACAGATAAGAAGCATTAAAGTGAAACTGCCTGGCCACTCCGGTTAGTGTGATGGGGTCGGCATAATGGTCCTGAATATATTCAAGCAGCCGGTCCATATTGGGATTAACGGATGTATTCGTCTCGCCTATCGCACGTTCCGCTTCGCGGATGAACGCTTCGACAACGGCGATAGCTTCGCCGGCATACCTGGCTTCGTCTATTTTTCGGAAATAGTCGTATTTGGCATTCTCCAGGCTTCCGGTCTCGACCTTCATTTTTCCAAGCGTGGTCGCCACGTTAAATATGAAATTCCCCAACGACGATTTGAATTCGAAAATATCGGTACGATAATCCATCGAGCGCAGGCAGGCGTATTCCAAAAAGCCGGTGAAGGCCTTCCGGTACTGCTTGCGTTTCAACTGTTCCATGAGCTCACCCATGTCGTATTCGAGATGCGAATCCGGAAGGCCCGGCAAATGTTCGTATTCAATCAGCGTCCGATCCTTAAGGAAGAAGCCGTATCGCATGAGTTTCAGATAATTGTCATGGTAAACCTCGCCGAGACTTTTAAAGTCGGCGAAGCACTGGCTGATGACAAAATGCGTCTCACTCGTATCATGAGCCAGTTTGGGGATCAGTTGCCGGAGTTCAATGACAAGTTCGTTCCTCCGTTCGGGATTCACGTTCAGCAAAAAAAGAGCCGTATCGTTGACAAACTTCAACCGCATAAACACCAAGTCGGCCATCGCTATCTTTTGGAGTTCGCTTTCCAATTCGTTCCCGAAACCCCATCTGTCCCCGGACTCTTTCATATGCTTCATATCCGCACCGAAAAACAAATACTGTCCGAAAGGAAACCTCGAATGCAGCAGCAAGGGATCCAGCGAAGACTCATAACCCGTCATGAGTTTCTCGATGGCTTGCAGGATCCGCGCTTCCCCTTGATCCGCACGTGGATCGGCGTCCGGCTTCATGGCGACCATTTTGGCCGTAACCTTATTAAGGATGGACAACAGATAATCGGCTTCCAGCTTCGGCTTCAGGATATAGTCCGCTACGCCGCTCTGAAAAGTAGACCGAACATAATCGAATTCGCTGAAACTGCTAAGAACGATGATTTCAATGTGGGGATACTTCTCCTTAACGACCTTGACCAGTTTCTCCCCTCCCATGACGGGCATTACGATGTCGGTAAGAATGACATGAGGGCTCACCTCATTCATCAAATTCAGTGCTTCCTGACCGTTAGAAGCCTCGCCTACGATTCGGTACCCCTCCTGTTCCCAATCCAGAAGGTGCTTAATCCCCTGCCTGACAAGCATTTCGTCGTCTACGATCATGATCTTGAATACGGGTTTCATGTCGGCTCCCCCCTTGCAGCTTGCAACCTTCCGCAGTCATACACGGTATGAATACAATTTAAAAAAAGCCCTGAATTACCAGGGCACACCCCTTCTATCCCAGCCTTGGTTCCTAATGTAACCGTTTACGAATTCCCGAATATGACTTAACCTCATCCGACAATGGAAGAGAATCCGCGTGAAAGAAATTAAGACATACTGTTATCATACACTGCAAAATAAAATTAAGAAATATGCTGTCCATTTCCATCTGCCGTTTGACCTTCCATTATCCTCTTTCATCTGAACCATGTTCAACCAATTCAAGAGAATGGTTCAAAGTTCCACCATCGCCTTAATGACCTTGGCGGAAGGACGGAGCCAGCCCTGAAATTCTTGGATCAAATCGTCAAACCGGCATCGATGGGTGATGTACGGATCTACATCGATGCCGCCTTCCGAAATGCCGCCTTCCGAGATCCGCTGCATCACATCATGGAAATCATCCCTGGTCGCGTTACGGCTGCCCATCAGCGTCAATTCCCGCTTATGGAACTCGGGATCCCGAAATGAAATGTCCCCTTGAATCAAGCCTACATATACCAAGGTCCCCCCGTGTGCAACCATGTTAAAAGCGTTGGTCATGGAGGGTTGGTTTCCCGTTGCGTCCAAAACGATGGAAGGAAATTCTCCATCCGTTATCGCCGAAAGATCAGACAGTTCATCTCCAACCTGGATGGCATGATCCACCTTCGCCCAGGTTTTGCAGAAGGCCAACCGATCGGCGTTCATATCCATGGCGATAACGGTTGCCCCCAGCGCTTTGGCAAAAACCATGATCCCGAGTCCTATCGGACCGGCTCCGATGACTAAAACCGTATCCTTCGGGGTCACATTCGCTCGTTTAACGCCATGCGCGCCAATGGCAAGCGGTTCTACCAAGGCAGCCTGATCCAAGGTCAGCCCTTCCGCCCGCATCAAATGGCGAGTCGGAACGGAGATGCGCTCGCGCATGCCGCCGTCGATATGCACCCCCATCACCTTCAACGATCTGCAACAGTTTGTTTTGCCTCTAAGGCAAGGCATGCATTCCCCGCAGTGAATGTAAGGAATGACGCAGACGGTGTCTCCGGGCTTCAATCCCTCTTCGTTAGCTCCGACTTTTTCAATGATGCCGGATAGCTCATGGCCGAGAATACGCGGGTACGTAAAAAAGGGCTGATTCCCGCGAAAGGCATGCAGATCCGTACCGCAAATCCCGATCCGCTTGATGTTGACGATGGCTTCTCCTTCGAGCAATGGAGGCTCGGGCAAATCCTCCCGGTATTGAAATTTCCCGATCTCTTGACATACGATACCCTTCATCCCAGCTGCCTCCTCTTCTTCATCGGATGCCTTCATTGTATTCCGGGCGTCCACTTGTCCAAGTCCGTCCTTGTACGGGCTCCAAAATCTTCAATACTTCCGCTAAAAGGGTCTGATCCAGCGGCTCTTCGCTCCAAGCGGCATTACGTTGTATATTGTCGGGATTGGCCGTACTGACCAGCGTCGTCGGAATCTGTTCATTCGAAGTCGAGAATTGCACGGCTAGCTTCGCGATATCCGTTCCGGCTTTAGCGCAATACTCGGCCGCACGTCTGCAGGCTTCCCTGATTTCCGTTGAAGCCGGATGCCAAGACGGCGCTCCTCGGAAACCGAGAAGGCCCATGGATAAGGGAGAGGCGTTAATAAGCCCAATTCCCTCCTCGTCAAGCAGCGGCAGCAAACCGGTAAGCGTCTGATCATTCAAAGAATAATGGCAGTAAGAAATGATGGCGTCCACTTCGATTTGGGGCAGCAATTTTTCGAACAACTGCAGAGGCAGACCGCAAATCCCTCCAAAACGGATTTTCCCCTTTTCCTTTAAAAGCTGGAGTGCAGGAAGGGCTTCCTCCATTACAACGGATGCGGGAACGAACTCAATATCATGCAAAAAGAGAATGTCCACGTAATCGGTTTGGAGTCGCTTCAAGCTCTCATCGATACTGGCGATAATCCGCTTGGACGTGAAATCAAAATCATTCTCGCCATAGCGGCCTGCTTTCGTAGACAGGATAAATTGGTCCCGGGGTAATTGTCGGATCGCTTCGCCCAGCACGGTTTCCGCCTTCGTCAATCCGTAATAAGGGGATACATCGATCAAATTGATGCCCGCATCCATGGCTGCGTGCACGGTACGGATTCCCTCGTTGTCGTCGGTCTCCCGAAAGACGGAGCCTAGCGAAGAGGCTCCGAAGCCTAATACGGAAACATCCAGACCGGTTCGGCCTAACTTACGGTATTTCATGATGAACACCATCCTTTTCCAACTTATAGAACGCCTTGGCGTTCAGACCGAACAAACGTGCATGTTCCCGTTCTCCCCAATGCTTCGGCAGCGCTTCCGCCAATACGTCAACCACTTGGTCATATTCTGCCGATAGCAGGCACACGGGCCAATCGCTGCCGAATATGACCCGATCGGGACCGAACATCGCGACCACTTTATGTACATACTCATTAAAGTCTTCCTGGCTCCACCGGCGATGCTCCGCCTCGGTCACCATACCGGATAGCTTGCAGTAGATGCGCGGAAAACGGGCGATTTGCTTCATCAAGCTCTCCCAAGGTTCCATCTGTCCGCTTCGGATCGGCGGCTTGCCCAGATGATCGATGACGCCGCGGATGCCGGGGACCATCTCAATCAGCTTCAACAGCGTCTCCAGCTGATGACTCCGGACAAGAAGATCGATCGGAACGTCTTCCTTGACATATTCGTTCAATGCTTGGATAAAAGTCGGCTCCAGGATCACATTGGCTTCCGGCATATCCTGAATCATGATGCGAAAGCCGATAAATTTCGGATGTTTCCGAAATCGCTCATAATGCCGGCGGTGCTCCGGATCGAACAGGTCGATCCATCCTACTACTCCGACAATGGTAGCATCGCGATCCGCCAATGATAACAGATAATCCGTCTCTTCCAAGGTCGGTGCTGCCTGAACCGTTATGCTGCCGTCCAATTGATGCGAATCCAAATGCGGCTTAAGATCGGAGGGCAGGAAGTTTCGATAAAGCTCCGGAACCTCCGGCGTGATCCATTCATAATCTCCTCGCTCAATCAGCCAATAATGCTGGTGGGCATCCAATCTCATATACATCCCTGCCTTTTAGGTGTAGTGTTCGCTATCTTTATTGTACGTTCATAATCAGTGTACAAAAATAGCCAAGGATTGCATTTTTATAACCTATTTTGATATTGTTGTTTTTATTAGAGGATAAGGAGTGGTGTTCATGACTCCCCTGCGCAAGCCATTTCAAGGAGATCCCCTGTTTCCGATGGAATTGGTTTATCGGACTAAAAAAAGCCCTCAACTGGAGCTGCCTCATCACTTGCATGATCTTTACGAATTGGTATACGTGTACCAGGGAAAAGGCACGTTTTTTATTGAAAACAAGCTGATGGAGAAAAAAGAAGGCGACCTTTTCATCATACCCGGTAACACGATTCACAGCTCTTTCCCTGACCCGGACCAGCCCATTGTTTCGAGTGCTTTATTCTTTGCGCCTTCGCTTGTACTCGGCGCGAACGGAAGCGATTTGCAATACTCCGTCCTCAGCTGTTTTGAATATGCCCATAGAACAGGTTCCTATCGTCATCAATTACCCGAGTCGAACCAAGCCTATATCGAGGACATGCTGAAAGGAATCTCGGAAGAAATCCGGCTTGCCCAGCTAGGATTCCGCGAGGCGCTCGTGCTTCAGCTGCGCTCCTTGCTGCTGCATATCAATCGCTATATCAGCACCCTGTCCGCAGAACAGACGGCCCACTCCCAGATCGGCCCGGCCTGGCTGATGGATTCCATCCAATGGATTCACGAACATCTGGATCAGCCTATCGGACTAGCTGCTCTGTCGGCCAAAGCTGCGGTGGACCCCGCCCATTTTTCCCGCATGTTCAAGAAGTACACCGGTTTGCATGTGACGGGTTACATCCAGGCAAAACGGATCGCCCGTGCCAAAGAACTCCTGCGAAACCATGAGGAGTCTGTCGGGCAAATCGCTGAAATCTGCGGGTATGCCACGCTGACGCACTTTCATCGCAATTTCAAAAAATTGACGGGCATGACCCCGGGAGCATACAGGAAGCAGGCTGCTTCCCATCGTTAAGACACGCCAGCAAGCCCTTGCGTAGCCGTCCAACTAACGATTCACTATTCCCGCTTCATTTCAGTACTGTGCAGATGGCGTATTCAATATAATCTAGAAAGAGACACGGGAATACGAGGCTTCTTCTATTTCAAGGCAGGAGGCAGGAATATGCCGATACGTCCGCCAATACTACAGAGAGGCGATACCGTTGGAATCGTTACCTTGGGCAGCCCGCTCGCTGCCAGCATCATTGATGCACGGATCGAATATTTGAGAGCAATGGGGTTCAATATCGTATTGGGTCAATATGTATATGCGCAAAACGGGTTTCTGGCCGGCACGGACGAACAGCGGGCATCCGATTTAATGATGATGTTCCAAAACGAGCAGGTTAAAATGATACTGCCTACCAGAGGCGGCACAGGCGTAGCCGGAATCCTCCCGTACCTGGATTATCAGGTTATCCGGAATCACCCGAAAATCTTGACGGGCTACAGCGATATCACGGTTTTATTAAACGCCCTGCATCAACTGGTCGATTTAATTACATTCCATAGTCTATTGCTTATTGACTTCAAACCCGAAACGCCAGCCTATAATTTCGATCAGTTTTTTGCGGCAACGTCCCTGTATTCATTAACGCGCCCCATCCTGAACCCGCCTGGTATGCCCCTGATCGGCCGGGTTCCGGGCAACGTTACGGGGCCGCTTGTAGGCGGTAATTTAACGTCATTCGTTGATACGCTGGGGACTCCCTTCGAAATCGATACACGGGGGAAAATCATCGTTCTTGAAGAAACGCATGAACCTACCAATACCGTCTACAGATACTTCAACGATTTGAAGCTCGCCGGAAAATTTCGTGACTGCATCGGCATCATCATGGGGGAATGTACAGGCTGTCAGACGGCTTACGGCAAAGCCTATGAGGATGTCATCAACGAGTTCATCGTGCCTCTCGGCAAGCCGTTAATCACGAATCTTGCCACGGGCCATGGTGTGTATAAAGCAGCTCTGCCGATTGGCGCAACCGTTAATCTCGATTCCATCCGTAATACCATAACGGTGGTCGAACCCACGGTCAGCGTATAAAGTTCGTTTCCTAATGCCAGATGAATCAGCTGGAGCGGCTCCTGGCGGCCTAGCCTAAACATGATTGGAGGATATGGCGATGACTACTTTTCCAACGATCCCGGCAAGCCAATTGGTGCAGCGTCTGGAGCATCCGGGACGTAAAATCCGCCTGGTGCTGGATACCGACGCATTCAATGAAATCGACGATCAGTTTGCGATCGCTTACGCGCTGAAATCCGCGGACAACATGACCGTAGAGGCATTATATGCAGCGCCTTTCTTCAATGAGCTATCTTCAGGTCCTGCGGACGGAATGGAAAAAAGCTACCAGGAAATATGGAACATCCGCCGCATTCTGGGACGTGAAGACATCCCTGTCTATCGCGGCTCCACGGGTTACCTTCCTGCTTCCGACCAGCCGGTCGAAAGCGAAGCCGCGCGTAATCTCGTTGAGCGGGCCATGGCAAGCGATCCTGGCGATCCTTTGTATGTCGTTGCGATCGGTGCCATCACGAATGTTGCATCCGCCCTGCTCATGGAACCCCGGATCCTCGAACGGATCGTGCTGGTATAGTTAGGCGGGCATGCCCTGCATTGGAGCGATACGAAGGAGTTTAACCTTTTTCAGGATTTGCACGCATCCAGGCTGGTCATGGACTGCGGCGTCCCGCTCATTCTCGTTCCTTGCCTCGGCGTGGCATCTCATTTGCAGACCTCGTTATCCGAACTGCGGGACTTCGTCAAAGGCCAAGGCGAGATCGGGGATTATTTATTCGAAACATATTTAAGTTGTTCCGACGATCATTTTGCTTATTCCCGGGTCATCTGGGACATTGGCGTCATTGCCTGGCTCAACAACCCGGAATGGTGTCCGAGCGCTCTGGTTCACAGTCCGCGCATATCCGAGGATTTCCGATGGATGCATGATCCGTTCCGGCACATGATTCGCTCCGTTCATTTCATTCGGCGTGACGAGGTGTTCCGGGATCTTTTCTTGAGGATTGCCCGATAGACATGGATAACTTATAAAAACGCCCTCATAAAGGATACATCCCAAAAAAACAGCCCCTTCTACTTGATATAGAAGGGGCTGCCGGCGCTCTTAGGAAGCTATATGCAAAACACATACAAATACCGATGATTTGGATTGACATCCGTTTGGGTTATCACCACTCCGCGATGCTTCCATCCGTATGCCGCCAAACGGGGTTTCTCCAATTGTGTCCGATATCGGCCATTTTTCGCACATGGTCTTCGTTGATTTCAATTCCCAAGCCAGGACCCTCCGGTATTTTCACGTAACCGTTCTCATACTCGAACACAAGATTATCCACAATGTAATCGAGTAAATCGCTCCCCTGATTATAATGAATGCCAAGGCTCTGTTCTTGAATAAATGCATTGTGGCAAGTCGCATCGACTTGAAGGCAAGAAGCCAACGCAATCGGTCCTAATGGACAATGCGGAGCTGCCGCCACATCAAACGCTTCAGCCATGGAGATGATTTTTTTGCATTCCGTAATACCGCCTGCATGGGATAGATCCGGCTGAATAATATCAACATATCCATCCATCAATATACGTTTAAACTCCCATTTGGAAAACATTCGTTCACCGGTTGCAATAGGGATGGCTACATGATTAGCGATGTCGCGCAGCGCTTCATTATTTTCGGGCAAAACCGGTTCTTCAATAAACATCGGGCGAAAAGGCTCCAGCTCTTTGGCTAAGATTTTGGCCATTGGCTTATGCACGCGACCGTGAAAATCAATGCCGATTCCAACATACGGACCCACCGCGTCCCTGACAGCTGCAATGCGTTCAATGACCTGGTCTATTTTCTCATAGGAATCGACATATTGAAGTTCTTCCGTACCGTTCATTTTTACGGCTGTAAATCCTCGGGAGACCACTTCTTTCGCCGATTTCCCGACATCTGAAGGACGATCTCCCCCAATCCATGAATAGACCTTGATGGACTCCCTTGCTTTTCCCCCAAGCAATTGATGGACGGGCGCGTTATAATATTTCCCTTTGATGTCCCATAAGGCTTGATCAATGCCCGAAATCGCACTCATTAAGATGGGGCCGCCCCGATAAAAGCCTGATCGATACATGAGATTCCAATGGTCCTCTATTCTTAATGGGTCTTTCCCTATTAAATTCTCCATTAACTCTTCTACTGCGGTTCCTACCGTTCTCGCCTTTCCTTCTATGACAGGTTCGCCCCAGCCGATAATGCCTTCATCCGTCTCCATCTTTAAAAACAACCAGCGGGGCGGTACCAGGAATAATTCGTAACCCGTAATTTTCATTATGAATCCACTCCTTAATCCTCGTTAGATTGTACTGCTGAAGCAAATTGTCTCGCTTTTTCTGTTAATTGCACGAAATACTCATCTGTTATCTCCAGCTGCGTATTCACGAGTGCGCTTCCAATGCCACAACCAATAGCGCCCGCCTTCATAAATTCCTGAATATTGTTTAAATCTATGCCACCAGTTGGCAGCAACGGAATTTGCGGAAGCGGTCCGCGTATATCTTTAATGAAGCTTGGTCCCAACGTCGCAGGAAACACTTTGATAATATCGCCGCCATTTTCATAGGCTGATAGAATTTCAGTCGGAGTAAAGGCACCCGGGATGCTTACTGCTCCGTATCGTTTTGCCATTTGTATCGTTTCTATGTCAACCGTAGGAGACAGAATGAATTTGGCGCCTGCTAAGATAGCGGCTCGCGCAGTTTCAGAGTCCAGAACGGTACCCGCCCCCACCACCACTCGATCTCCAAGTTCAACGGTTATCTCTTCAATGGCAGACAATGCGTTTGGTGAATTCATGGTGATTTCTAGAATGTTCACCCCGCCTTCGTGCAGCGCCTTTGCCATGTTCAAAACGTCTTTTGAATTGGCGCCGCGGATAATCGCTATTATTTTGTTATCTAGAATGCTGGACATGGTATTCATGAAGTTTATGCTCCCTCCTTACATTTAAAAGTATTTCGTATTCGCAATAAAAGAACGGATAGTGGAATGTTATATTTTGCAAGAAAAGAAGGCAGCCGATCGCCTGATCAGCTGTCTTCTCTTGTTAATTATGTTGCAGAAGGCTTATTCCCTCAAATGATTCACTTCACGTAAAATGTCGCATCCTTCTGATCCAATGTAGTCGTGATCGGCGAGATCTCCAACACGCCGTCCCGGTGCCTGATAAATGTTCCGGATATGTTATAAGACTCGAAGGAGGCCGCCCATGGACTTGAAAATCCGGTACGCAACTTCCATGTCGAATCCTGTTTAAACAGAGCGGTATCATTATTGGACTCCAGCCAAATCTTGCCGTCACGATGTCTGAGATATTGACCTGGAAAGGACACCGATTCGATGGAGACGGCGGATGGATCAGCCAATCCCGGAACCATTCTCCACTGCGATTCAGCGCTGTACTGCCCCCCGTCAATCTTCCCTCGGCCATCATGATAACGAACAAAACTGTTGGCGATGTTATAGCTTTCCAGCTGGTTGACCGGAATTTCCGCATCCACTCGCACCGCTTTCCAATTCTGCGTATCCAAACCATTGGCCGTCCATTGAATGACCTTGGTACCTGCCGGAGAACCGGCACCCGCATTGTCCAGCATCAATCCGCTGCGCTCGTTCATGCTGGTGTAATATCCGTTGCCCTTGTGCGTAAATTTCCACCTCTGAGTATCCAATTCATTATTCGTCCACATGATCACGTTTGTACCCGGTGTCGTGGCTCCGTTGGGATTATCCAGGATCAGGCTGTTGTTTACATTCATTGCCCGGAAGAAGCCGCCGTTTCTGTAATCCAACCGCCACCACTGGGTATCTGCCCCGAGATCGTTCCACTGGATGACGTTTGTCCCGGCCGGCGAACCGCCGCCGGCATTATCCAGCAGAAGCTGGTTATTCTGATTGACCAGCTTATAGGTCCCCCCGGATACAATGGAGAATTCCTTATCCACCTGGGCTACATTGGCACGGATTTCATTTCGGCTCCCCACTTTTACGGTGTTGACCTCCAGGAGCAATGACGGGCCCAGCGGGAGCAGCGTTCCGCTCCAGGCTGCCGGCGTGCTCTGATTTGACCCTTTTACGGTCAGCGGCGCGTCCATTTGCGTCCAGGTCGCTCCGTAATCGGCGCTCGTAAACATTTTGTTAGCGGAAGAAACCACATCCGTCATGCCCCGAACGTAAAAGCGGCCATTCGCGGTTCCATCATCGATGTAAGCAACCTCCGGTGTCTGGGATGCGCGATATATTCCTGTTCCTACAACCTCGCCAAGATCCGTCGGACTTCCCCAATTGATGCCATCAGGTGAGGTTTTGAACCGGACCGCAAAGTTAGGGGCTGCCCCCAGCATCTCGAAAAACATGAAATAGCTTCCGTTCTTCGCTTGTATTACCCGCGGCATCCCCGGACGCCAATTCCAATCTGCCTGATTACCCACAATGATGCTGTAATTTCCCCAGGTCAGTCCACCGTCACTGGAAATCTCCTGCGCGATTGCCTGGTTATACCCCGGTTTCCGCTCATCCGAGTAATAGCAGATCAACCGGCCATCGGCCGTGATCGCAAACTCCGGCTCCCATGTACGCTTTGTCCCCTCGGTTCCCCTTGCAGCCAGGTTACTGTGAAACTGCCAAGTGGCGCCGTTGTCCGTGCTTCTCCAGATATGAATCGTATACGGTGCCGAGTTGTCCCAATCCGTGGATGCAAACAATAAGGTTCCTGCCGGATAATCCCCAACCTGCTGAGGCAGTACATACAGCGTTGTCATGCCTTGCTGATTCCGGTTCAGTCCGTAATCATTCGGATCAATTTCACTGAATAAGGACCAGGTTGCCCCGTTGTCCGTGCTCTTGTAAAAGGGAAAGGGCTGCATGCCGCTCCATCCTGCGTTGCCGGGAAACCGCGGGGTGAAGGTGGTCAGAATATCTCCATTATCAAGCTTGACCGCCCTTACATAATAAGGCTCCGGTTCAGCCGGATTACTATAAACAACCGTTCCGATAGCAGCCGCCTGCGCCGTTGGCACGGCTAAGGTTGACATGAACAGCATAACGATGACTGCAAGCAGCCCAAAACGTTTCAGCCTAGTATTCATCTCGATCCCTCCATAATAGATAATAGATAATGGATCATTTCATATGCAAACCTGTTTAAAGGCGTTCATTGATTACTCCCCCGATGGCACGGGCAGATGATGCGCATCGCTCCAAGGAACCCCGAAATCAGGCGTACCATCAAGTTTCCAGCCGAATTTCTGTATGCGCGTCGAGCGGATGCTCGCATCGGCGTCGGCTGAAGGAAGCGCATGGAAGACGATCCAGTCCTCTTGATCATCCGGAGACCTCGTAAAGCTGTTGTGGCCGGTCGCATAGACTCCGTTCTCTATACTTTTGCGAAATACAGGCTCCAACGACTTTTGCCATGAAGCCGGATCCATCGGATCGGCATCTTCATCCATCGTCAACATTCCCAGGGCATAATCCTCGGACCAGGTCGTGCTGGCGGAATAAACCAGAAAAATGCGGCCGTTCCTATGCAGCGTGACGGGACCTTCATTAATGGCCATTCCGCCTTGTTTTTCCCACGTAAGCGTTGGAGCCGTTAGCAAGCGGTGTTCCCCGGTCAATGTCCAAGGATTAGCCATTTGCGCAATATAAATAGCAGATCCGTATTCGGGAAAATGTCCGTATCCGGCATATAGAAAATAAAGCCGATTCCGTACCGTCATCACGGTGCCGTCCAAGCCCGGAACGGGAGTCTTCATCGCCCCTTTCCAAACCCATTCGCCCTCGAGCGGATCGCTATGTTCGTTCTCCAGCACGCATAGCCCCCGCGATTCGTCTCCTCCGCCATCGTTAGCCGTATAGTAGATGTACCATTTGTCATTCAGGTAATGTATTTCCGGTGCCCACAAGTTATAGCTGTAGGGACCTCCCGGTTCCGGAGACCATATGGTCTTCCTTCGGCCCTCTGCAAGTCCGGTCAAGGTGGAGGATCGGGTAAGTTCCAGGCGACCCGGCTGCGTGGACATAAAGTAATAATAGCCATCCGTGTGCTTCAGCACCCAAGGATCGGCTGCGTTTGCTACGATTGGATTGCTAAACGTCGTTGTGCGATTTGGCATGCCCTCTCTCCTTTCATCCCTTCATTCCAATCAAAGTAAAGCCTTCCGCGATGTCCACTCCCTTCGGTTTATTTCTTACTTCCATCTTTCAATTATCAGGGACGAATTCTGGGCAAACAATTATGAAAACGCTTTAGTATATATGCAAAATAAAGCAATACCGAATCGTTTTCGACGGTCGAAAACGAAAAGGGCCGCCCTGACGGACGGTCCTCATAAACGATTCGATTCATGGATTCTGCTTACGCCATTCAAGCGGTGTGGCTCCATTCGATTTCGTAAAGAACTCATAAAACCGACTGGAAGAGGTAAAGCCCACCTCGGCGGAGATCGATTCGATCGCCTTATCGGTTTGTCGCAACAGCCGTTTAGCCTCCATCAAACGAAGGTTGATGATATACTGCTTTGGCGAGACGCCGAAGGATTCCGAGAACTTCCTGCGAAGATTGCTTTCGGAAATAAAATGGCGAGCTGCGAGCTCGTTAACCGTAATTTGTGTATGATAGCTGCTATGAATTTCTTTTAATATCGCTTCCAATACGACTTGATCGGTACCTGCCGTCGGCATCGACGTTTCCCTGTTACGCTGGAATATCAGCAAGGTTGTCTCAAAGGCAATCCGCATCATGTTGTAGGCATCGATGTCTTGCCTCTTGGAATTCCATTCTTTCTCCAGCTGAAAAAAACTGATTTCCGCCCACCGCATATCATCTTCGTGAAGATGGGCGCTCCGGATCCGATGTGGTTTGGACTCTATTTCATGAAAGAGGTATTGGCAATGGACCGGAAGCCTATCGTGGAAGAAATGAACGGATATCCCCTGCCAAGGCCTCGTACAAACGAAGCCGTGATGAAGCCGGGCAGGTATCAGGATAAGATCGCCGGCAGCTACCTTGATATTCTGTTCAGAAGAGCTGTAGTACCCTTCCCCATCCAATACCAGCGTCAGCTCATCGTATTCATGGGCATGTGACTGGAAGAGGCCCTCTCCCTGCTCGGCCTGAAAGGTGTGAGGCTTAAAGCGCTCCATACTCATCACAAAGCTCTTTTCACTGTTTTCCATGTTCCATCCTCTTTCTATGAGGCTTCTAATAGGCATCCTTCTCTATTCATTCTATGAAGTCCTCCGAACCTGGTCAATAAATATCGAGGTACCCTGGTTGTTCTGACATGGCTTGGTGTGAAACATTGAAATGAATAAGACTAAAAACCCTTGATGATTCATCAAGGGTTTTCTTCTTGCGGAGCCGCGAACGAAATCGCTTCGCTATGAAATTCTCGAAGACGAATCAGCAGGGAATCTTAGCGCTGCAAAATGCCTCCAGCTCCTGACGAACGGCTTGGGGCGTGTCCAGGCGAAGAATGCGTTCCGCCAGATCGCGGCATTCCGCTCGCTCCAATCCTTCGAGCCTTTCCTTGATCGGGCTGAGTCTGCCAGCCTCCATGCTCCATTCGTCAAGTCCCAGACCGAGCAAGAGCGGCGCGGCCAACGGGTCGCCCGCCATGCTGCCGCACATGCCGGTCCATTTACCGGCCTTATGGGAAGCATCGATCACCGTTCGGATGAGCTGAAGCACGGCGGGATGGAAATAATCGTACAGGTGCGCTACGTGTTCGTTCATGCGATCCGCGGCAACCGTGTACTGAACGAGATCATTCGTACCGATGCTGAAGAAATCGACTTCGTCCGCGAAAAGTCCTGCCAACACGGCCGTGGAGGGAATCTCGACCATAATGCCGACTTCCATCTTCTCGTCGAACGGTACGCCCTCCTCCCTCAATTCACCCTGCACTTCCGCCAGGATGGATCTCGCCTGCCTCCATTCTTGCAAACCGGAGATCATCGGGAACATGACCTTCACCGTACCGAAGGCGCTGGCCCGCAGCACGGCCCGCAGCTGCGTGCGCAGCAGCTCCTGGCGGACAAGCCCTACCCGTATTGCACGGTAACCCAGGAAGGGATTCGTTTCCTTTGGCAGCTGCAGGTACGGAAGCTCCTTATCTCCGCCGATGTCCATCGTGCGGATGATCACGGGGCGACCCTCCATCTGCCGGACCGCTTCCTGGTACGCACGGAACTGCTCCTCCTCGCCCGGCATGGCCGTGGCGTTCATGAACAGGAACTCCGTGCGGAACAGACCCACGCCGTCCGCGCCCTGCCGGACGGCGGCCTCGGCTTCCGCGGCGCTGCCGATGTTCGCCGCGAGCTCCACGCGCGTACCGTCGGCGGTCACCGCCGGACGCGCCGTGTATTCCTCGAGCGACTGCCTGCGCTCGAGGTCCTGCTGCATGCGGAGGCGATGCTGCTCCGCCTCCGCCGCTTCCGGCCGGGCGATGCACAGCCCGGCTGATCCGTCGAGGACGAGCAGATCGCCGTCCTCGATGCCGTCGATCCCGTCTCCCGCGCCGACGACAGCGGCAATGCCGAGCGACCGCGCGAGAATCGCAGTATGCGAGGTTGCTCCTCCGGTACGGGTGATAAAGCCGACCACCAAGGCAGGGTCCAGTTGCACCGTATCCGAAGGCGTCAAATCGTCGGCAACGAGAATCACCGGCTCGGTGATTCCGGCAAGTCCCTGCGATTGCCCAGGCGACAGACAGGCGAGAAGACGGCCGCCGATATCGCGGATGTCGGTCGCGCGCTCTTTCATATAATCATTGCTCATGCCTTCAAACATGGAAGCGACTTGGTTGACAACCTCGGCAACGGCCCTTGGGGCCGTCTCCAATTTCTCCCGGATCCGCGCCTCCATCTTCGGGTAGAAAGCCGGATCGTCCAGCAGCTTTCGGTGTCCCGCAAGAATGCCGGCTTGCTCTTCGCCTACCGCTTCCTTCGCTTTCTCAATCAGCTTCTCCATTTGCTCGGCGCAGCCCGCTTTGGCTTCGCGAAGCTTATGAAGCTCGTCTTGGACCGCAGCCGAGGTATCGGGAATATAATTCCCTTCGGGACTGCTTTGGCCGCTGGCCCCCGCCGAAGATTCGTAGATATAGGCCTTTGCAATCCGGATACCCTCCGATACGCCGATTCCTTGAATATCCAGCCTATTCATCAGGCTTCACCAAACTTGCTTTCGACGAGCTGTATCAGGGCTTCGACGACTTCTTGCTCACCGTCTCCGTTGGCTTCGATAGTCACGACGGCTCCTTGTTCAACGCCGAGCGTCATCAGCTCCAGCATGCTCTTGCCATCCGCCGAGCGTCCTTCGTTTGTCTTCAGACGAACCTCTGCTCCAAATTCTCCTGCTTTTTCCGAGAATAGCTGAGCCGGACGTACATGAAAGCCCTGCTCATTCTGTATGGTTACCGTTTGTGCGAACATGTCTTTCCTCCTCATCCTGTAACCGCCAGCCCGGGGCTGTTACTTACTGAAACGTAAAGTTGCGGTTTCTCTGTTGTTTCCTGCCGTTCATCCGTTCGACTCTTGTCAGGCCAGTAAGGTTATCCGGCCTTTATACGCCTCGACCAGCGCTTGGTTATGCTCATCGGAGCCGTCGATATTTCCGCTAAGAAATACAGGGGGGTTAAAGCCTTGCTCAATCATAATCTCAATGGATTCGGCGAACAGGGCGTTCAAAATCAAGGCTCCGATCACTGTCGAGCTCGGGGTAAAGGGGACCTGAAGGCCGGGATGGCTCAATACCGCATCGCCCTTGACCGAGAAATTGTCGATCACCAGATCCACGGCATCCGCCAGATGCTTGCCGCTGCTGTGCCGGGACGGCATGCTTTTGGAATATTCCAGTGAGGTAATGCCTACGGTGAAGGCCCCCTTCTCCTTCGCCATCAAAGCGACATCCACGGGAACCGGATTGCGGCCCGAGGTGGACAGGACGAATACGACCTCTCCCTTGCGGATGTCCTGCTTGCTCATGAATTCGACGGCAAGATCGTTTTGTCTTTCCAGCTCGGACGAACGTACCGCGCCTTCATGCAGCATCAGCTTCTCTATGAGAATCGGACGGATCGGTACGAGTCCGCCTGCCCGGTAGAAGACTTCCTCGGTCAATATATGCGAATGCCCGCAGCCGAACAGATGAATAATGCCGCCCTGCTGAATACAGGCCGCCACCTTTTCCGCCGCTTCACGTATCGACTTGGCCTGCTCCGCTCGTACTTTGTCAAACAACCCGCCAATCACATCAAAATAGGTGTCCATCATCATCGCTTTCACCTCGTGGTTCCTGTATTTGTATAGATTTCTGTTATTCTTCCGCGAGTGAACGGGTTCATATCGCTTTTTTCGCCCGGAGTACCATGTCGGCCATGACTTCCAGGCTTCGCTCGATAATCCGCTCTCCCTTCTCCCTCGTTGCCAACGTTGCATCTCCAAGCACCGCGGAAGCCGTCATTTCCTCCCAGGGTGTAGGCGTGAAGTCCGCTTCAATCGGGATCTGCGGAGCGCCGTCGATCGCCTTGCTCATGTCCACGTATTCGCCCGCAAGATACAGCATGTAGGAGGTCTCGATTTCATCGGCATGCATGTAGCTGCCGTGAGCGGCCGAAGCCTCGCGTACCTCCGCCGTGATTTCCTTCGTGCCTGGATAAAAGAAGTAGAACACCTTCAATTCGGGTACCCGTTCGTATAAAATTCTCGCCGCTTCCTTCAGCGCAACCGCATTGCCTAGATGGCCGTTGACCATGATGAAGATGCGGAATCCCTGATGATATATACTCTCGCCGATATCGGCAAGCAGCCGGATGAGCGCTTCGTTCGACACGTTGATGCTTCCCGGAAAATTGCGCAGGCTCCACACTTGACCATAAGGAAGGGTCGGCAGAACGAAGCTGTCCGTCCGTTCAGCCAATTTGTCCGCGAGCCTGGACGCCAGCAGGTTATCCGTGCCCAGCGGCAGATGGGGACCATGTGCTTCAACGGCCCCGATTGGAAGTATGGCCGCGCCGAGTTTGCGGATTTTCTCCTCCACCTCAACCGAATTCTCGAGTTCGAATTTCATGACGCTAAGCCCCCCTTACTTTTTGAATGAGAAGCAGTCGGCCGGATTGCTTACGAAAAATTTCTCCACCAGCTTCCGGCCGTCAAAGCCGCTGCGATTCGCCTCGTCTACAAAGCGCGGCACCCATTTGGAAATAATGTACTCCAGCCCGAGACCGTAATCGTAATGCTTGTAGTAGGTTTTACGGGCGGTATCTCCGCTGATGAGAATCTGATCCTCGTAGCCTTT
This sequence comes from Priestia sp. BR_2, assembly GCF_041954005.1. Taxonomy (NCBI): domain Bacteria; kingdom Bacillati; phylum Bacillota; class Bacilli; order Caryophanales; family Bacillaceae; genus Priestia; species Priestia sp. BR_2. The sequence continues at coordinate 117,570 of NZ_JAVFHM010000275.1, forward strand.
ACGGACAAGCTCCAGAATCAGCGAGATGCGGGTGCTTTCCGGCGCATACTTGATTTTGCCGATGCCGTCAAAGCTCATGTAGGCTCCGGTTGCGGCGATTTGCTCATGGTAATACGGGTCGGGGTTCCGGTCCATATGCCCTAAACTCAAGTAGGATAGATCCACGCCTTCGCTTTTTAGGAGTTCGATTTGCTCCAGCGCCATGGTGCCGACTTCCGTATGGGAGTGGATGGGGGCTTTTGTCTCGTGATGAGCGCGGGCTACAGCGCGCAGCGTCTTCTCCTCCAGCGGCGTGATGCGGTTATAGCCTGTCCCGAACTTAACCTGGCCTGCTTTGAATGGCGTGCCTTCCAGCCCTTCCTCCACCTCCCGGATGACGAAATCCGCCAGCTCGTTGATGCTTTTGGCCTCGATCCACTGCGCATAACTCTCATAATCGCCGATCAGCGGCTTCAGCTCCTCTTTGATTTTGGCATCCCACAGGAAGCTTTTATTGAAGCCCGCCGTTCCTACAATGCGAATGCCGGTTTCAAGCGCGATTTCCTGCACCGCTTGAACATCCCGTCCATAATCGACGGCTGTAGCATCCACGATGGAGCATCCGCCGTGTTGTTTGAAATCCAGAACGTCGCGCTTGGACTTCTCTTTATCATCCAACAGCAAATCGTCCAC
>NZ_JAVFHM010000276.1:0-98838 GCF_041954005.1 Priestia sp. BR_2
CGGAGGGTTCCCGGCAAGCGGACGGTTCATGGTCTGAAAGAATCAAGAAGTCGTTGCGCAGCATCATGCCAAGGTATACGGAAAAGCCAAGGTTGGAGCTCCTCCGATGTCGGTGCCCCATCTGGACACAAGATACATCGATAACCAAAAAGCACTGCTCTTCGGTCCGTTTGCCGGCTTCTCGCCGAAGTTCCTAAAAACGGGTTCGAATTTCGATTTGATCGGTTCCGTCAAGCCGAATAACGTCTTCACGATGCTGGCGGCGGGGGTTAAAGAAATGGCGTTGACCCGATACCTGATCCAGCAGGTGGTGCTATCGAATGAGAAGCGCATGGAAGAGCTGCGCGAGTTCATCCCGAACGCGAAGAGCGAGGATTGGGAAATCGTCGTGGCGGGCCAACGCGTACAAGTCATTAAGGATACGGCTAACGGAAAGGGCACGCTGCAGTTCGGGACCGAAGTGGTTAGTGCCGCGGATGGTTCGGTCGCAGCCCTGCTCGGTGCTTCGCCCGGGGCTTCGACGGCCGTTCACGTGATGCTTGAGGTATTGCAGAAATGCTTCCCGCAGCAGATGAAGGAATGGGAACCGAAAATCAAGGAAATGATTCCTTCTTACGGGATGTCGCTTTCGAAGAATCCGGCCCTCTTTGAAGAAATTCAAGATACGACTTCAGAAACGCTAGGTTTAAGCTTAAAAGCACTGGTGCATAGTTAATCCCTTCCATGACGAAGACCAACCCGGTATACCGGGTTGGTTTTTTTATGCTGCCAAGCATCACAGATAACAATATTTCGGATAATATTGAAAGTTTACAGGATATTATGAATGGACCAAGCCTCTTATAATGAGTTAAAGAAAGCAGCTTGATAACACTTACATAGCAATCATGAGGAGGCTTATCCATGAAAATCACCCGGCATGCGGAAAATCCGATAGTAGTGCCTGGACTCTACGATTGGAGAAAGGTGACGGTATTCAATCCGGCCGTCATTATCGATAACGGAAAATTCTATATGATTGAACGGACGGCAGGATCCCTGACTCCCTGCAAGAACTACCTGGGTTTGCTGGAAAGCACGGACGGCGTGCATTTCACCCATGTGCTGGACGAACCGGTGGTAACGCCGGACCAGCTGGGATTCCCCTATGGCAGCATCCAGGACCCGCGAATCGTCAAGATCGACGACACCTTTTATTTGAACTATGCCTTGCGCCCGTGCGCCATGAACTATTACCCGACGGGAGCCGGCATCCCCGAACGCTCGATTCCCGAATATCCGGACGGCTGGGGCGAAGAGGAAGGCCATTGGCTGACGCGGTCCGGGATCCTGACTTCGAAGGATCTCATTCATTGGGAGTACCTGTGCGATACAACGCCGCTTGATATCAATGATCGCGACAACATTCTGTTCCCGGAGAAAATCAACGGCAAGTATGTGCTGCTTCGCAGACCGGAAGAATATGTAGGGGAGGAATACGGAACCGAAAAAGCGGCCATGTGGATCAGCTACTCCGAAGACTTGGTGCATTGGGACGAGCCGAAGCTGTTGGCAAAAGCCGAGAACAACGATTGGGAGTTTAAAAAAATCGGCGGCTCGACGCCTCCGGTGCGGACGGACAAAGGCTGGCTGGTGCTCTACCACGGCGTAGACCAAGATACGGTGTATCGCGTGGGGGCTTTGCTGCTGGATCTGGAGAATCCCGAGAAAATCATCGCCAGAACCCGCCGGTTCATTATGGAGCCGGAGACGTATTATGAAAAATTCGGCTATCAGATCCCGAACGTCATTTTCCCGACAGGCAATGTGGTCAAGGACGGTCTCCTCTATATCTATTACGGCGTAACCGATACGGCAATTGCCCTCGCAACGGTACCGTTGGATGACTTAGTGGATTATATTTTGAACGAACCGCAATAAAGACGCTTCAGGGCGTGGCAAATGACTTAGTTCAATGCCACGCTTTCCGTAGAACCTAAGATGTAAGCGATACCATTAAAATGGAAAAACGTGAATTTAATGTAATGAAAATTAACGCATTTGAGAGAAATGTGATGAATAAGAAGCCCGTTTTGTCCAAAATGACTTAAAAAAATTAGATGAAATCGTTTTTTTAGCGGATATTGGGATCGCTAACCCGATTGTATAATTAATATATCTTATATTGTTAAATATAAGAACATGATATGTAATGTATAAAGAGAGGGGTATATTAAATGAAAACGTCTAAGAAGCTTAGAACGATGCTGCTCACCGGAACAGCTGCGCTGCTGCTCATGTCAACCGTCGCTTGCGGCTCCGGAGAGAAAGACGCTGCCGAACCGGAAAAGGTTACCTTGAACATCATGCATCCATGGACATCGCCGAACGTGGATAACGAGGTGTACAAAGAGCGGATCGCCGAATTCGAAAAACAGCATCCCGACATTATCATCAAGCAGGACGGGGTAGCGGCAACGGAGTATAAAACGAAGCTGCGCACGTTGGCTGCCGCCAACAACCTGTCGGATATCAACGTCGTATGGCCTGGTGCCGACCTGGCTCCTCTGGTAGCCGGGGATCTGCTGATGCCGCTGGATGACCTGATGGATAACTGGAATGATATTTTGCCTGAGGACGCGTTGGCCGGATTTAACCAGAACGGCAGTCAATTCGCCGTGCCGACCAAACAAACCTTCGTGGACATTATTTATTACAATAAAGAGATGTTCGCCGGGGTCGGTTATGACCAATTTCCGGCTACCTACGACGAATTCATCGATGCGGTGAAAAAGCTGAAGGAAGCCGGCATTACGCCGATCTCCTTGGGCAACAAAGAGAAATGGCCGCTTCAATCGTCCTTCTTGTCGATTATCGGGGACCGTTACGTAGGCAGTGACTTCTTGCAGAAAATTCTGAACAAGGAAGCCAAATTTACCGATCCCGAATACGTGAAAGCGATTGCCGTCATCGACGAACTGTCCAAGCTGGGAGCATTCAATACGGATGCGAACAATATGGATTCCGTCCAAGGGCAGGACTATTTTATTCAAGGCAAAGCAGCGATGCATATTTCTTCTTCTACCGTTGACGGAAGAATCCGCATCAACAACGAGGAAGGGGACAAATTCGGCATTGCGCTCTTCCCGAGCGTCCCTGGCGGATCCGGCGATCCGGTGAAAAGCGCGGGCGTCGTTCAGTACGGCATCTCCATTAAAAAAGGATTGAGCGATGAAAAGAAAGCGGCTGCCGAGGAATTTATTAAGTTTTTTGTCAATGAGGACCTGTACAAAGATCTGATCAGTAAAGGCGTTGTCGTACCGGCCAACGTTGAAATTCCTGAAGATGCGAGCCCGTATCTCAAGGAGATGCTGGAGTTGACCAACAAGGGAACGGCACCGGTGTTCGACAGCGTCATTCCGACGCAAGTTACCGACGTCATGCAGAACGGATTGCAGGCTCTGACCATCGGCAGAGGGACGCCGGAGGAGCTCGCCCAAGAGGTTCAGGAAGCTTTCGACAGCATGAAGTAAGTTGCGAATTTCCTTCCTTAAGTCAAGATCATGATGGCACAAAGAAAAACCCGGCAGCGGGTTTTTCTTATTAAAGGCAGAAAGAAAGGAGTTACGCCAATGCATACGCTTAAGCATACGAAATGGGCTATATTCTTGGGCTTGGCGCCAGCACTCATTATCTATATATGTATTGCCATATTTCCCATCGGCTTATCGGTTTATTATTCATTAATGAACTGGGACGGAATCACGCCCATGCGTTTTATCGGGCTGGACAATTTCGTAGATATTTTCAAGGATGATATTTTTTGGCTGTCCGTTAAGAACAACATCATTATCATGTTTACCGGGATAGCGGGTCAGATCCCGCTTGGTCTGCTGCTGGCCCTGCTGCTGAATCGAGGACTCAAGGGCTCCAGCTTCTTCCGGACCATCGGATTCCTGCCGGTCGTCATTTCATCGGTTATGGTATCCCTGATCTGGGGCATGGTGTACAACACGGAATACGGGATGCTGAATAACCTGCTCGGCGTTCTGGGTCTTGAGAGCTGGCAGCAAAATTGGCTGGGGGATCCGTTCTGGTCCATGATCTCCATCAGCATCGCTTATATATGGCAAAACTGCGGCTTATATATGATCATTCTATTGGCCGCGCTGCAGAATATCCCCGATGAAGTCAATGAGGCGGCTGCCCTGGACGGCGCGACTGGTCTAAGCCGGATCATGCGGATTACGATCCCGATGATCCGAGGAACATTGCTCGTGTCCGTTGTCTACAGCATCAGCAATTCGTTCCGCGTGTTCGATCTGATCCAGATCATGACGGGCGGCGGACCGGCACATGCGACGGAGGTTATGACCGTCTATATGTACAACAACTCGTTTATGAATATGAGATTCGGCTACGGCAGTGCAGTGTCCGTATTGATTCTGCTGTTTAGCCTTATCGTCATCACGATCGTAAATCGATTGGCGAGAGAAAAGGAATAGAAGGGAGAGGGAGGAGATGTACAGACAAACGAAATGGTTCCATTTATCGGCATACACTTTTTTGGGGATATTCGCTATTATTAATATAATCCCTTTCTTTTGGATGATCGTAGATTCGTTCAAAACCGAGCAGGAATATGCGGCGAACCCGTTCTCCATACCGACCGAGCTGCAGTTCTCCAATTACGCGAAGGCATGGGAAGTGGCGAATATGGATACCTACTTCCTTAACAGCATCATCGTAACGGTCGTATCGTTGGTCGTGACGGTCCTTCTAGGATCGCTTGCGGCATACTTCTTGGCAAGGTTCAATTTTAAGCTGCGCGGTGCAACTTACGCGATATTTCTGCTGGGCATGGTCGTTCCGATTCATGCGACCTTGATTCCGATTTTCTTGATCATGCGGAATCTGCATTTGCTGGATACCCACTTATCGCTGATCCTTCCATACACGGCGTTCCATTTGTCCTTGACGATCTTTATCCTGGAGGGTTTCATGAGAGGGTTTCCGAAGGATTTGGAGGAGTCGGGCGTCATGGACGGCGCGGGCGTATTCAAGATTTTCTGGTCGATCATATTACCGATCACGCGTCCGGCGATTTCAACCGTCGTGATCTTGAACTTTATCTATAATTGGAACGAGTACTTGTTCGCACTCGTCTTGATCAGTTCATCGTCGCTGAAAACATTGCCGCTTGGGCTCGCCAACTTTGTCGGCATTGAGACGGCCAGCCTTACGCTGCAAATGGCTGCGTTGACGATCGCGCTTATACCGATCATTATTTTTTACCTGCTCCTGCAAAAGCAGCTCGTTAACGGCATGACGGCAGGCGCAGTCAAAGGTTAATCCGGTTTCAGCTCAACATCATGAAGTCATCGAAAGAGGGAATGGACATGCGCAGCAGTTTGGGCTGGATCGGGAATTATGGTCTGAAACAGAAGGCTCTGGTCATTTTCCTCTTTTTTGTCATTCTGCCTACGCTGGGGGTCGGCGTCCTGGCCCAAGACAAGCTGAACGAAGTGCTGCGCGGCCAATTTATCCAATCAAGCCAACGCAGCCTGGAGATCGTAACGAACCAGCTGGAAGAACAAACGGCCATGATCGAGGATATCGCCGATTATTTGATATTGAGCAATGACATGCGCCAATACCTGCGCCTTGATCCACCGCCAGAGAGCGGGAGGGCGGAGCAGTTGAAGCAGAATCTCGAAGGATTCCTGACGTTTCAGCTCATGTCCAAAAACTATATCAAATCCATTTCGATTACCGGGTTTAACGGCAATTCCATCGAGATGGGCGAGCCGATTCACGGCAACGAAGAGTCTTGGAACCGGCTGGCGGACGAGCATAAAGGCGGAATCGTGTGGAGCAACGGCTATCCTTCCACCAGCGGCTGGTATGGTGAAGTAAACCTCGTCTCATTGTTCCGGGTTCTGAATTCCTATGACGAGATCACGCTCCCGCTGGCTAGGCTCGTCATCCGCATGGATGAAGCCAGTATTCTTAAACAGCTGCAGCGGGGGTTGACGCGGGACGAAGGCATGGTATTCATTGTGAATGCCGAAGGACAAATCGTACTCCCCTCCAAAGAATTGCTATCCTTGGATATCGGCGATGGGAAAGCGATTACGGATATCATAACCGCCGGGACGATGGGCTCTTCCACGTACCGACACGACGGGGAAGCGTATTTGACCTTTCATCAACGGATGGAGAATACCGATTGGACGATCGTTTCCATGGTGCCCAAGGCTGCGTTGGATCAGGATGTACGCGGCGTATCCATCTTGATGCAGGTTATTCTCATCGGAATTCTCCTGTTGGGCTTATCGGCCTTGATCGGGTTCCACTATACGATTATCAGGCCGATCCTGCGCCTGAAGATTGAGACCAATCGCGTAAAGCTCGGCGATTTCAACGCCCGGGTCCCCATTCGTTCCAAGGATGAGATTTCCGAGCTGAACCGCAGGTTTAACGACATGGTCTCCACGATTCAGGAACTGATCGAGCATAAATACAAGCTGGAACTGAGGGAGCGCGAATCCGAGCTGCGCCTGCTGCAGGAGCAGATGGATCCGCATTTTCTCTATAATACGCTGGATATGATCCGCTGGACCGCCAGGCTGGAGAAGGCCGTCGAGTCCAGCCAGCTCATCGAAATTTTGTCCCGATTCCTGCGTTCCAGTCTGAACAATGGCCATTACGAGACCAGCCTTGCTAAAGAAATGGAATTCGTACGCTCTTATTTGTATTTGCAGCAGAGACGGCTGGGGCGTAAACTGAAATATGCGCTTTACATGGAATATGATCTGGCGAATTCGCTTACCTTGAAGGCTACCATTCAGCCTTTGGTCGAGAATTTTCTCAAGCATGGCCTTGATCGGCGCGAGCCGGTCGCCAGAATAACGGTCATCGCGTATAAGCGGGAGGACGAGATTTGGATCGACGTGCAGGATAACGGCCGGGGTATGGACGATTCTACTTTGGAAGAAGTCAGGGAATCCCTGCGAATCGGAGTCCAAGCCGGCCGCACACGAGGTGCGCTCAGCAACATTCATGAACGTTTATACCTATTTTTCGGAGAACGCTACGGACTGGAAGTGATTGAGGCTTCATCGCAAGGAACCTTGATTCGCCTCAAGCTTCCATATTCTGAAACCTACGGTGGTGAATCGTACGATGCAACACGTGAAGACAGTAAAAATGCTGATCGTTGACGATGAACCGGTGATCTGTCAGGGCTTGCACTATACCATTGACTGGGCGGATTATGGAGTCGAGGTCGTCGCCGAGGCTTATGACGGCAATGAAGCTTTGCAGGTGGTGCAGGAACACGAGATTGATCTGGTTCTGACGGACATCCGAATGGAGGGAATGGACGGGCTTCAGCTTGCTAAGGAGCTGAAGCTCCGTCATCCTCAGATTCGGGTCATCATGATCAGCGGTTATGAGGAATTCGAGTATGCCCGCCAAGCCATCAAGCTTGATGTAACCGATTACTTGCTGAAGCCCGTCGATATTGACGAATTGGTGGCCGCCGTGACCGGAATCGTGGAAGACATTCGCAACCAAGATATCCGTGTCGACGGATCATCGAAGGATGCGGAGCTGTGGCTTTCCGACATGGCAGCGCATAATGAAACTTCATTGGCCAAGGCGGTGCCCGGCGATTTAGTAAACGGTGCCGAATATAAACTCATGGCTACGCAGCTGGAGAAGTTCTCGAACCTTGCAGCTTCCGTATCGGAACAGGATTTAACGATGCTGCAGCATGTATGGATCCGGACGGTTCGTGAAAACCTCGAAACCAGCGGAATTCGTCAAGTATCCGTGTTTGTGCATAAAAATCTGCTGTTGACCCTGCTGATGACGGATCAGCCGCGCCCGAAGCGGCAGTGGGATGAAATTCTGCAGGCGATGCTGGATGCCTGGCCGGAAGAGCATCGTTTGTATGGCGCGGTATCGGATGCTTACGCTTCCCTGGACCAAACGGCAGCCATCTGCTCGCAGGTGCGAGCGTTATTGCCTTATTATGCCTTGGAACAGCGCCCCTTGCTGGATCGAGAATATAAGTCCGAGGTGGATAACGGCCGGGCCAAGCACGATTTCGACAGTGCCGACATGGTCTCGAAACTGTCCGTGGCATTATTCAAGCAGGATGCCGAAATGCTGGAAGAGCTAATCGACGGCATGTTCCGATTCTTCCGGGATCAGCGGTACCTGTTGACGGATATGGTGAACGTGTGTGATGAACTGTCCATCATGCTGCGGCAGCGACTTCGTCAAAGCGGCCTGACCCAGCTGGAGCATGGCCTGGAGAGAACGATCGACCTGGAGGTGTTCAATCATCCCGACGCGATTCGTCTGGCGATATCCACGGAAGTGTTTGATCTGCTGCAGCTGATCGACAGGGTCGGCATCGACAGATCGTTCTGGATCATTGAGAAGGCCAAGAAGTATATGGCGGATCATTATCTGAGCGACCTGAAAGCGTCGGAAGTGGCAGCGTATTTAAAGATTACGCCCAGCTACTTCAGCAATATTTTTAAACAAAGCACGGGAAAAAGCTTCAGCGAATACATGAACGAATTGCGCATCAACGAGGCGAGAAAGCTGCTGCTGACGACGCAGGACAAGGTGTTTGAGATTGCCGACCGCGTCGGTTACAAAGAATACAAGTATTTTGTATCCGTCTTCAAACTGTACACGGGCATGACGCCCAAGAAATATCGGGTCTTGAATATCAAAGAATGATTAAAAGCATGACGACCAGGATGGAAGGAGTATGGGGAATATGGAGAAATATCGGAATGCTGCGCTCCCCGTAGACGAGCGCGTAGAGGATTTATTGTCCAGAATGACGCTGCGGGAGAAGGTCGGGCAGCTGAACCAGCACTTGTACGGCTGGATGGCATATCGGCGAAGCGAAGGGACCGAAACGGAGTTTGAACTGACCGACCTATTCAAGGAGCATGTTGAATGGGGGGCCGGCATGGGGGCGCTGTACGGTCTGTTCCGGGCGGATCCTTGGTCCGGGGTGACCTATGAGAACGGGATTCCTACGCAGGACAACGCGAAGGTGGCGAATGCCATTCAGCGTTACGTGATCGAACACAGCCGGCTCGGCATTCCCGTCCTGCTCTCCGAGGAATGCCCCCACGGCCATCAAGCGCTTGACGGAACGCTTCTGCCCGTCAATACGGCCATCGGTTCCACCTGGAATCCCGAATTAATTGAGAGCGCCTATTCCCATGTGGCCTCCGAGATCCGCAGCCGAGGCGCGCATTTAGGCTTGGTCTCGGTACTGGACATCCTGCAGGATCCGCGGTGGGGACGCTCCGAGGAATGTTACGGAGAAGATCCTTACCTGGCTGCGCGAATGACGGAGGCGGTTGTGTTTGGCATGCAGGGAAGAAACCCGGAAGAATGGAAGAGACACGATAAGGCAGCTGCCGTGCTCAAGCATCTATGCGCTCAAGGAGCAGGGCAGGGCGGACGGAACGCAGGCCCGGTTCCCGCAGGCGAGCGGGAGCTGCGGGAAATCCACCTGCCTGCCGCGGAGGCGGGGATCAAGGCAGGGGCGGCTGGCGTCATGGCGGCCTATAATGAACTCGACGGCATTCCATGTCATGCCAATGATAAGCTGTTAACCGGCATCCTGAGAGATGAATGGGGATTTGATGGGATTGTCATGGCGGATGGAACGGCCATCGACCGTTTGGTGTCCATTACGGGAGACTATGAGTCGGCAGCGGCGCTTGCTCTCTCATCCGGGGTGGATCTAAGCCTGTGGGACAAGTCGTTCACGACGCTTGAACAAGCGGTGGAGCAAGGGAAGGCCGATATGGAGAGCATCGACCGCGCGGTTGGTCGGGTGCTTGGCCTGAAATTCCGGTTGGGGCTGTTCGAGCAGCCGTACGTTGACGAGGGCTTGGCTGCTTCGACCGTGAACAATGCAGCCGCCCGAGCGTTGAACGTTTCCGTTGCAAGAGAAGCGGTTGTGCTTCTTAAAAACGATGAAGGCGTACTGCCATTGAATCACAGCAGTATCAAACGGCTGGCGGTCATCGGTCCTAATGCGGACCGTCTCTACAACCAGCTCGGGGATTACACCAGCGTTCAGCGCGAGGGCAGCGGAGTCACGGCGCTTCAAGGCATTCGGATGGCTGCTCCCGAAGGCACGGACATCGTCTTCGCTCCAGGATGCAGCGTTCGAGGCATGTCCACCCAGGGCTTGCCTGAAGCAATCGAAGCGGCCCGTTCCGCGGACGCGGTCGTGCTCGTGCTTGGCGGCAGCAGTGCTCGTCAATTCGGGGGCACGTTTGACAATAACGGCGCAGCGATCGTAGCAGAGGGGGATCCGACGGAAATGGACTGCGGGGAAGGAGTCGATCTAGCCGAACTTCGCTTAGGCGGGATACAGGAGCAGTTGGTTCGGGAAATTCACGCGATCGGCAAACCGGTGATCACCGTGCTCATTCAGGGACGTCCGCTCGCCGTCGGCGAGGTGGCCGAGCTTAGCGATGCCTTGCTATGCGCTTGGTATCCCGGCAGCGAAGGGGGCCGTGCCATCGGAGAAATCCTGTTTGGCCAAGTGAACCCGAGCGGAAAGCTGCCCGTCTCGATTCCACGCTCCGTAGGTCAATTGCCGGTTTATTACAATCAGAAAAACGCAGGGCGCCCTCGTCCCTATGTCGATATGCCGTCCAAACCGTTATATCCGTTCGGATTCGGCTTGAGTTACAGCTCGTTTGAATATGGATCTCCGGCCATCTCCCAGAACGAAGTGACGCTTGACGAGCTTCGCTCCGGAAGTCGTGTCGAGGTGTGCGTGGAGGTGAAGAACAGCGGAAAGCTAAAGGGGGACGAAGTCGTACAGCTTTACATACAAGCCGATCAATCAGGGATTACCCGCCGACTTCGAGAATTGAAGGGATTCAAGAAGGTAATGCTGGAGCCCGGGGACAGCACCACCGTTACGTTCGAGCTCGGCTTCGAGGAACTGGCCATCTGGAACCGCAACATGGATTACGATGTCGTCCTTTGCCGAGTTAACATCGTTGTAGGCGGCCACTCGGATTGGGAGAACAGTGTTGTTGAGTTGAAGGTAAAAGCCTGAAGCGTAAGCCTATTTCAAAGGGTTTGCCTACATGTCTAAGCTATCGATGTTTTTGGAGACAGCATTCCATGCTGTCTCTTTTCGATGTGATCAGCCGCCTTTCGTTTGACACAAAGAAGGAATCGGGATAATATGTAAGGAAAATACGGAAAATGATATTATTTATATATTTTCCGGGATGGAGGACAAATTTCATTGAGAGAACGAATTGTCGAGGCGGCAAGCAAGGAAATCCGGAGAAGCGGATTGCGATTTACGATGGGTGAACTGGCCAAACAGCTGGGGATGAGCACGAAAACCCTGTATGGCGTTTTCCCTTCCAAAGATGAGCTAATTGCCGAAATTCTCGAGGGGGCGATCGATGAGCTTCAGCATAAAGAGAAGGAAATCATGAATAACGCGAGCCTCAGCACATTGGAGAAACTTAGACGATGTCTGATTCTTATCCCGGCTGATTTTCAGTTTATCGAGCTAAACCTCATCACGGAGCTGCAGCGTTATTATCCTAACCAATGGAACCGCCTCGACCAATTTCTAAATAAGCAATGGGGCAGCATTGCCGAATTATTTCAGGAAGGCATTCGTCAAGGCTTGCTCCGGCCGTTTAACGCCAAAATATTCATTGATCTGTATGTAGGGGGCTTTTATCGGTTAATGGAGGACTCGGCGGCAAACAGGAGCAGCATGACCCTTCAGGAGGGCCTGCGCGATATGGGAGAGATTCTTTTGGCCGGTATCATCAAGAGGGAAACTTGAGCCAACGATAGACCACGAAGGAGAAGAGAGGGTATGCCTTGAGCAAAACATTAAAAGGTTTGTTCTTAGTGACGGATATCGGATTTATTAGTTATTGGGTCATTACCGCACTTGCCTTAATTCCTAAAGAGTATTTATATCAGGATTATACCAATGAGCTGTTGGTTGTTTGGAATTGGTCGTTCTTTCCGCTGGACATATTCATATCCGTGACCGGGATGTACAGTCTGTACTTACATAAACGAAGAAATGCGAAATGGAAAAATCTCGCCTTAATCTCGCTTACCCTAACGTTTTGTTCCGGGCTGCAGGCGATCGTTTTTTGGATCATCAAGTCGGATTTCGACCTCATGTGGTGGGTGCCCAACCTGTACCTTTTGTTGTATCCGTTGTTATTCATCCCTAAACTGCTAGAGACAAAGGAAACATTCGCCGAATCTTAAAGCGGATGCTCCTTTTCTTTATTATCTCTTGAACGTTCCAATTGAAAAAAAGGGCTAAAGGACCATGATTTCCTAAAACTTTAAGTATGATAAGCACAGGAAATCCCTGGGGGAAATGGTAAACTCAAAGTGTACATTCACTACCTAGGAAAGGGGGCGCCGAGGAACTCACGGAATTCTATCATTTCATGGAGGTGGATTGATGTTTGACGTTCAAGGGCTGAGCCTTAAGAAAAGGCAATTTAAATTACTCACGTCCTTCATCCTTGCAATGCTTATCTTTTGTATGTCCGGTTTGCCCGCGTTCGCGGCAACCCCAGAGAAAACCGTCAACGCTTCGGCAACGCTTGCCTACAATTTAAAAGGGCTTCAACACAACGTGGCTGTTCAAAAAGCCTACATCGCGGATAAATATCTGTATGTCACGCAGCGTTCCAAGGGAACCTGCTATCTTTCAAGATTGCTCATTAACGGCAATGACGCTACTTTTGTAGATAAAATGACCGTCACCAACACGGGGCACTGTCAAACGCTGGATATGTATACGTACAACGGCGTCAATTATTTCTATTTCAGTTCAAAAGCGGATCCTTCAACCGATTATTACTGGTCGCTTCAGGTAGCAAGACTGCAATATTCGGCCGGCAAGACGGTCGATTATACGGATCTGCATCGCTTTACCTATATGAATTACGCCAATAAAACGGGAGCAAGGCTGGGCGAGACCTACCGGGTTGATGGCGGCGGCAACAGTACGCATACGGTGTTCCGCGTTCAAACGAAGGAAGGAACCGTGACCTGGTCCATTTATGACACGGTCGCGCTCAATAAGCTGCTTGACAGCAATGAACAGGTGCGGATGGACAGCGCAGCCGCGGTGAACGCAGCGGTTGGCAGCTTCACGCAATCGGGCAGCGGCATCGTCAGACCGAACGGATCCTTCCAGGGGGCGGATATGCTCGGCCAAACGAAAATCTATACGTCAGGCGGAGCCGAAGGCGAAACCCCGCAGATTGCCATGATGACGAATACCGGGACTTTCAAAACCCTCGTGAAAATTACGAATGTAGGCAACCATGAAATCGAGGGAGTTCAGACCAAGAACGGCAACGTATATTTTACGATCGTGACGGATCCGGTCAATAAGCAGAATACGCAGAAGGTATATTACGTTCCGGACAGCATTTTTAACTGACGCCTAGGCGGGTTTTGACTCATTGAATAGTTGCGATCAACCAAGCGAATGTAAGTCGCAGGTCACAGGCTGGACCATATTAAGTGTGTCTAGTCTGTTTCTTTTTTACCATTTTAAAGGAGCAGCTCTTGGCTTGATCTGGCGAAAATAAAACCCGTATATAATCAATTTGATTCTTACGATATTAATCTGACTATTGGAAGGAGATTCGTTCATGAAAAAAAGCCTCATTTCGCTAATCGCTTGTTTGTTCCTCATTCCCCTGTTTGCAACGGGCGTCATGGCAGCGGGAAAGGGTCAAGGCAAAGAAGTAAGCACCACCGTAATGTCTTACAATATCCATCATGGGGTAGGAATCGATGGTCAGCTGAGCCTGCAGAGAATTGCGGATGTGATCCGCGACTCCGGCGCTGAGATTGTCGGGCTTCAAGAAGTGGATCGGCATTACGGGGAACGAAGCGATTTTAAAGACCAAGCCAAGGAATTGGCTGATTTGCTCGGCTATCATTACGCTTATGGCGCGAATCTTGATTTGGAACCGGGGGAAGGACAAACAAACAACCGTCAATACGGGACAGCCATCGTGAGCAAGTATCCGATACTCCGATCCGAGAATACATGGTTAAGCAGCTTCGGGAAGGAACAGCGCGGCGTTCTTCATGCCGTCGTTAATCTGAGAGGAATCCATGTGGATGTCTACAACACGCATCTCGGGCTGGATGTCACCAGCAGAACGGCACAGGCTCAGGAAATCATTGACCTTGCTTCCGGCTCCCAGGGACCTGCGCTTCTCCTGGGGGATTTTAATGCGGAACCGGACAGTTCAGAGTTTCAATTACTGTTAAACAGCGGTTTATTCGTAAACAGCTTTGTGGGAATAGACGATGCTTATACGTTCCCTGTCATCAATCCGTCGGCAACCATCGATTATATTCTGACTTCCCCTAACGTCCGGCATGCCAATCAACGCGTGATCCAAACCGAAGCATCGGATCATCTGCCGATTGCAGCCGATGTGGTATTCAAGCGATAGGTACTAGCATCGGGGAGAATAAGTTCTAATTGGATCTCAGCATGACCGGGGGCTTCCACCAAGCAATTGCTTGGTGGAAGCCTCTTTGCATTTAGGAGATAAATCGATTTTCTTCCCTTTACAGTTTTTTTACCGTCCTGTCTATATCGATAAAATAGGTTATGCTACGATACAAGCACAGGGAGGGAGTGTGCATGATAACTTGGAGATTACCGCTGATTGTATTGACGTGCCTAAGCATGGCCGTAACAGGCTGCATGCAGCGCAGCAGCGGGCAGGGCACGGACGGCATATTTTCGCACTCGGCAGCTTCGAAAATGGCCGTTACAGGTGCAAAGACAAAGCTTAAGTTCTGGTCGACGGGGCGGCATGACGCGAACTATATCAAAGAGGTGATTCATCGCTATAACCAAGAGAATCCCGATAACATTGAGGTTGAGATGACCGTGATGGCGGATGATTTTGCCCAATCATTGGATTTGTCTTTTGCCAGCGAACAATCACCCGACATCTTCACCCCGATCGATCTCGCTGAAATGACCCGTAAAGGCTACGTGGAACCATTGAACGAGTATATAACGCCCGTAATCAGAAGCAGGTTCGGGAAGCAGGCCTTTATCGAAGGATATAACGTATTCGATCAATGGATATACAGCCTTCCTAACAGCGGATCCACCTTACGGCTTATTTATAATGTTGAGCTGTTTGCGCGGGCCGGCATCACCTCTCCTCCGAAATCTCTTGACGAGTTAGTGGAGGCTGCTTGGAGAATCACCGAGATTGGAAAAGCAGAAGGCGTTTACGGGTTCGCGCTGCCCTATAAAATTCCGGCCAGCGCCCTCGGCCGCTCCGCCGTTCCGATAGCTGAAATAAGCGGCATCAGCGGCGATGGTTATGACTTTTCAACAGGTACCTATGACTTCTCAGGCTTAAAACCGATTATTGGCGCATTCCGGGCCATGATGGAGAATGGCAGCACGCTTCCGGGAGCTGAATCCCTGGATATCGATCCGCTCCGGGCGCAGTTTGCCGACGGTAAGATCGGGATGTATCTGTCCTATTCTTCGGAACCCGGCATTTATAAATTTCAATTTCCGGCAAAGATCAAATGGGGGGCGGCACTTCCCCCGTCGATTGACGGAACCTATAAAGGAGTGATCAATCAGGGAGTGGGAGCGACGAGATGGCTATCGATCAGCAGTCAATCGCAGCATAAGGAGGAAGCATGGAAGTTTCTCAGCTATATGTACAGCGATGAAGTCCTGATCGGGTACCAGGAAGCCGGACTTGGCATTCTATCCGTGGAATCGATAGCCAAGAAAGCCAAGAAGCCTGACATCGAGGGCATCGACGGCTTTATACCAGGCGATTATGACGGGATATGGCCTGCGTCGCCTCAAGGATTCAAACCAAACGGAAGGGAGTGGGAGGACGAATTCGTAAAGTATATCATGATCGGCGGTGACCTTGATCGATTGGTTGAAGACTTGAACGCGCGTTACAATGCCGCATTGGATCGGGAACGGGCTGCCGGCAGAGTGAATATGCAAGCCATCCCGGAGTTTGATCCGCTGCATCCTCAGGATCGTCTTATGGCAAGTGATTGATCTTATTCAAAAAGGACAACTGCTGCCACAACCGAAAATAGAGACGGAGGATGTTGATTTATGCTCTACCGACTATCGTTCAGACGCCGAATTTGGATCGCGTTCATGCTTATCGTTATTTTTGCAGTCACCACCGCAGGCGCGCTTAGCTACGTCATCGCCGAGGAAGTCGTGAAGGACAACGCTTATCAGCTTAGTCAGGATACGATCGTTAAAACTTCGAAGGTATTGGATGAGAAGCTGAATCATATCTCGCAAGCGGTTTACTCGATGATGGTCAATACGGCTTACCGAAGAGCGTTAGGGATGGACAGCAGCTATTCGGGCTCGGAGAATTACTATACGCATCTATCGGGGCTGCAATCGACTTTTGTACAGACCAAGCTCACGGAACCTCTTATCGATTCCATTCTTATCGCAACGCGTGAGGGAGACTATTATCAGACGAGTCAGCAGCGTAATTTCTCCCATTCGTTTTATGATTCGGCGCTCTATACGTATATCAAAAGCGAGCGGCGCAAGCTATGGGTGGCCGGTCATGAGGATCTTTTCTTTGCCAGCAGGGAGAAGGTCATTTCCTTTGTAATGGAGGGTATCCCATCCCATTACATCGATGATAGTTATGTTGTAGCGAATGTCAAAATCGACTCGATTCGATCATTAATCGTTTCGGAAGACACAAATCGTAAGCCTTTCCTTCTCCTGGCCTCATCCGATGGGAGCGATGCTTTAATCGAAGATTCCGTCATAACGGATAAGTTGAAACAGGATCCTGAGTATATGGCTGCTTTAACAGTTGAGCAGGGAAGCTTCGAATATTCGGACCAAGGCGATGAATACCTGGTTAACTTTACCAAGCTGGGTGGAGTGAAGGAGTGGACGCTATTCAGCTTTCTGCCTAAAGCTGAATTGATGAAGCAGATGGACAGCATTAAATTGACGATTCTCGGGGTGATCACGGGATGTTTGCTTGTATCTTTTGCTTTTGCGAATATGCTGACACGTTTGCTCGTAAGACCGTTAAGCCATCTGCAATCGTTAATGAAACGGGTGGAGATGAACGATCTTAACGTCCGTTATGAAAGCGAATACAATGACGAGATCACGCAGGTCGGTTATCGCTTTAACCGGATGCTGGAAGAGCTTAATCACATGTTTGACGTGGTGAAGCAGGCAGAGACGGATAAACGTCAGTCCGAGATGAGAGCCCTGCAGGCTCAAATTGATCCCCACTTTCTATATAACACGCTGAATACGGTTTATTGGAAAAGCCAGCTGAATCAATTGGAGGATGTTCAGGAAATGGTGCTGTCCCTGTCACAGCTGTTCCAGCTCGGCCTCAATCGAGGCAAGGAGATGACGTCCATTGAGCACGAGTTACTCCACGTTGAGGAGTATTTAAAAATTCAGCAGAGATGTTATGAAACGCTGTTTACCTATTCCATCGAGGTCGATCCCCTGGTCGATATGCAGCAGCCGATCCTAAAAATCATGCTGCAGCCGCTGGTTGAAAACTCCATCCTGCATGGCTTTAATGATCGCAATGATGGTGGAATTATTCGGATCCAAGTTAAACAGGATGATACCCATCTATATTTCATCGTGGAGGATAACGGATTAGGATTTAGCGAAAATAACGCAGCGGATCCAGAGCTTCGGGAACCGGCTGCCTTTGCTTCATCGGGTTATGCGCTGCATAATGTTCGATTGCGATTACAACTTCAGTATGGAAGCAAGGCCGGCTTGCATATGGAAAGCGAACCTAACCTATGTACTCGGGTCTCGATCATCATCCCCCGTTTACCAGTACCCGAAGGGAGTTGACTTAAGGACGATGAGCGTTATATCGACAACGATATGTTTCATTGACGATATTCAGAGCGTGGTCGACGGCATATCCAAGCAAATCAGCTGGGAACGTCATGGGATCACGGTATGCGGAACGGCCATAAATGGAGAAGACGGATTGAACCTGATCACAACAAGCAAACCGGATATCATCGTGACCGACATTCGAATGCCGAAGCTCGACGGTTTGGAATTGACCCGGCGCGTCAAAGAATTGCTGCCGCGCAGCAAGGTCATCTTGATGACGGGTTTCAGTGATTTCGAATATGCGAAGCAAGCCGTTCAGCTTGGAGCGTTCAACTTGATTACCAAGCCTTTTTCGCTGGCCCATATTGAGGAGATTGTTGTAAAGGCCAAAGAAGAGATCGAGGCGCTGCGAAACCAAGAGCATCATATCGCTGATTTGGAGCAGCGGGTTCAAGAGAGTATGCCGTTTCTGCGTCAGGAATTGTTTGCATGGCTGCTGCATCATAAGGTGAATGAGCAGGAAGCGAAGCAACGGTGGGAATATGTTAAGCCTGATTTGGAGCCCAGGCATCTGCTCGTTATGATTCTTGAAATCGACGGTTATGACGACAAGTATCGGGATTCGCCGATGAACGAACTCGAGCTTGCCAGGTTCGCGTTGAAAAATATTACGGAAGAGACCATCGCTTTATATACTAGGGGACTGGTATTCCGGGACTCGGCAAACCGTCTGGTAGCGGTGTTGAATGCGCCGTTATCAGATTCAGCGGCAGCAATAGCGGAGGCGTGCTGTCACCATGTGAGCGTATATACATCTTTAACGGTATCCATAGGAATTGGCAGAATCGTTTCGTATATCCACGACTTGTATGCATCGTATGATCAAGCTTTGCATGCACTGTCGTATCATTTCTATACCGGCGGCAATGCGGTTATCTCCTATGAAGAGGTGGCTAACACGGAAATGTCCTTGCCGCGCAGCATTCGAAGTGCAGAACAAGAGATGGTGTACGCAATACAATCCGGCAACGTCAGTCAAGCCATAATGAGACTCGATCACATCCTCGACGAGTTTAAGGACAGGATACCGCTTCCCAAACCGGAATATTTCATCAGCCTATATTATGAGCTAGCATATATGATGCTTCGGGCGATACAAGAGAAGGTACCGATGAATGAATTGGCCGATTTGAGCTCGATCGTTCGGGAAGGAAGGGTGAGCTCCGAGAGATCCTTGGCGGACATGAGAAGGGTGCTGCATCACATCGTAACGCTGGGCTGTGAACGCATCGAGAATCAGAGCCGTTCCGCGGCCGTGAAAATCATTCAGGATGCCATTCAATATGTAAACTCCAATTTGGATCAGGACATCAGCCTTAGTGCTTGCGCGAAGGCGGTTCACCTGAGCCCCAGCTATTTTGCCGGCTTGTTCAAGAAAGTGACGGGGATGGCATTTAGTCATTATGTTACCCAGATACGGATCGAGGAGGCTAAGCGTTTGCTCTTGGAGGATCGGCCGATCCAGGAAATTGCAGAGTCTCTTGGTTATGCGGAGCGCCGTTATTTTAGCGACGTTTTCAAAAAGTATACGCAGATGACGCCATCGGAGTTTAAGCAGGCGCACCTAGACAACAACTTTCCATTGCAAAAGGAGGGAGTTCGTGAATAGCCGCATTGAGGAAGCCATTGATTGGCCGGTGTTTATGTCCAGGCACGACATGTTATGGTCGACGCGTCCGATCAGCTGGGATGAAGGGGCGTTTCTTGGAAACGGCATGCTGGGCGCGATGATGTATAGCGAGGAACACCGGGATAAACGGAACGTGCTGCGCTTTGTGCTTGGACGGTCGGATATCACCGCATCACGCCCGGGTAATCGGGATTTTTCGGTACGCGTGCCCATCGGCGAGCTCGCTTTGGAGCTGGAGGGCTGGATTTATCAGCCCTGCGAAATCCGATTGGATTTATGGAATGCTGAGCTTAGAGCGGTTATACCGACAACCAAAGGGGAGGTCAGGATTCGCGCGCTGATTCATGCAACGGCTCCGGTACTTCTTGTGGAGCTGGAGGCAGATGAAGGGGAACACGATGCGAAGCTGAAGTGGTACGCTTATCCGGAGGTTGACCCCGTATTGAAGAATGCGGACGGGATTAATCTCAACCAGTTTATTCCCGAAACCACTGTTCAGCATTTGAAATCCGGCGAGATATCGATCGGCGTCCAGGAATATGGAAGCGGGGAAGGCTGCACTACAGCTTGGCTTACATGCCGCCCTGATCCGACCGAACGAAAGTTGGGGAAATGGAGCAGGCAAACCTGTATCTTAACCGTCATGAAAGGGGTGGAAAATACCGTTCGCGATCAAGCGGTTCAAGAGCTTCGGGCTGTCCCCCTCTCAACCATCGGTTGGGAAGCTTGGCTGCATGCCCATCGCCAATGGTGGCATCATTATTACCCGGAGAGTTTCATATCCATACCGGATACGCAGCTGGAGAGCTTTTACTGGATTCAGATGTATAAGCTGGCTTCTGCGACCCGAGCGGACTCACTCCCTATCGATAATCAAGGTCCGTGGCTCACTTCCACGCCATGGCCGGGGTTATGGTTCAATATGAATGTTCAGATGAGTTATTCCCCAATCTATACGGCGAATCGTCTCCATCTCGGCATGTCGCTGATTCGCTCATTGCAGGAGCATCAGGAGCAGCTGATCCGAAACGTTCCCGAAGCCTACCGTAAGGATTCGGCCGGACTCGGCCGGAGCTCCAGCTATGACCTGCACAGCCCGGTCACGGATGAAGTGGGGAATTTAACGTGGGTCATGCATAACTGCTGGCGTCACTGCCGTTATGCCATGGACGACAATATGCTGCAAGACGTGGTCTATCCACTCCTGCGGCGCAGTGTGTGTTTATATTTGCATCTTCTTGAGGAAGGGCAGGACGGCCGACTTCATTTACCACCGACGGTTTCGCCTGAATACGGCTCCTTCAAGCAGTTGAAGATTGCCGATGCCCATTATGATTTGGCCCTGCTGCGCTGGGGATGTGAAACCTTAATCCGCATCACGGATAAGCTCGGCATTCATGATTCGCTGCATGATCGCTGGCGGGAGGTCCTGGACCGATTGGTACCCTTTCCGGTCGATAGTTCCGGTTATATGATCGGCGAGAATCAGCGCTTGGATTTTGGACACCGGCATTTCAGCCACCTGCTGGCAGCATTTCCGCTGCAACTCGTAGGCGATACCGAAGAGGAGAGGGAGCTTATCCTTCGCTCGCTCCGCCATTGGATCGGACTTGAAGGAGATTTGCGCGGATTCAGCTTCACCGGAGCAGCCTCGATTGCAGCCATACTCGGACTAGGCGATGAAGCATTGGCGTATTTAAGAAGCTTAATGCATCTCATCAAGCCGAACACCATGTATAAAGAGGCGGGACCGGTCATCGAAACGCCGCTCGCGGGGGCGGAGTCGATCCATGATATGCTGCTCCAGAGCA
Organism: Priestia sp. BR_2; assembly: GCF_041954005.1. NCBI lineage: Bacteria > Bacillati > Bacillota > Bacilli > Caryophanales > Bacillaceae > Priestia > Priestia sp. BR_2. The sequence goes on from NZ_JAVFHM010000276.1 coordinate 21,455, forward strand.
GAGGGGAGCGAATCAGCGTTTTCCCCGCTGTTCCTGAGGAGTGGCCGGAGGCGGTATTTCATCGGCTGCGGTCGGAAGGCGGCTTTCTTGTGAGTGCTGTTCGGGAGGAGGGGCGTACCGCTTGGATACATATTTGCAGTCTTGCGGGTGGATCGTGCCGAATCGCAACGGATATGGTTTCATCACCGGATGCCGGCTTGGTATTGGAGATCGGGGGCATGTCCACAGTATGTCCGATCCAGGCTGACGGATGGATCCATCTGGTTATGCAGGCGAGAGAAGAAGCTTATATATACAGCGATCATTGGAGCGGATCTTCGCCTTTCAAGATCTCGCCCATTCCTGCAGAGAAGGGGAAATGCAATATGTTCGGCAGCCGCAAGCCATGGAGGCTGTACGGAATTCCCCGTTAACCGTATAAATGCCGAAAGCCAACTACAGATCTAGTCCGAAGAGCAGCCTTATCCCCATCAAGGCTGCTCTTATCATAAACAGCAGGTGATAAGGAGGAATAATCGCATGTTCAGCACCCTTCGCAAATATAACCGCAGCGTCATTACGGCATGGCTGTTCTCTTATATTACCGTATTAATGGTGCCAGTCCTGATCAGCTTTGTGCTCTATTCGATCTCGTACCATCAAGTGAGGAGCGAAACCAACCGGGCAAACGGGTTACTTCTTCAGCAGATGGAAATGTCCATTGACAGCAAGCTGAAGAGCCTTGAGCGATTAAGCCTGGAAATTGCGTTAAACAAGGAGATTTCTGCATTTTCCAGCGCGGAGCTCCCGCTTCGCGATCCTCAATATTATGATGTGTTCAAGATATCCGAGAGCCTGCGAACGTATAAAAATGCGAACGATTCCATCGAAGATATCTACGTCATGTACCTGAACAGCGGTACGGTTATATCAACGTTTGATCACACGAACGGCATGGGCCTCTATCAAAAGCTGAGACAGCCGGACGACACCTCCTATGATCAGTGGACGGATTTTTTCGAGCAAAGATATGTAAACGGTTACAAACCCATGGTGTTCAATGACGGCATGGAGAGCTTCCCGGTTGTCGTGTTCGCCCATTCCCTCGTATTCAACTCTCCGGCCCAGCCTTCGGCCGTTGTCCTGTTCTTGATCAAGGATTCGAAACTAATCGAGAGCGTTCCCCAGCAAAAGGGTGCCAATATGTTCATTATAGATGCGGAAAGCCGGTACATCGCTGCATCCGACAAGGATCTGGCCGTACCTGCAAATCTGCGTTATGAACATTTGCAAGGAGACAGCGGAATGATCTATATGAAATCGGATGCGGGGCAGACCGCGCTTTCCTATATTACGTCCCAAGTCACCGGCTGGAAATATGTATCGGTACTCCCGGCGGCTTTGTTTAATGAGAAAATGAAAAATTTACGCCTTTTGACATGGCTCAGCATAGCCCTATGCCTGATCATTGGAGGCTTGGTCACGGGATTGTTATTACGCCGAAACTATATGCCGGTTCAATTGATGCTGCACAGTTTATCCAAGCAATTCGGCCTCAGATTTGACCGGGGGGCCAATGAATACGCATTCCTGGAGGGGGCGATTCAACATCAATTCCATGAAAAAGCAGATATACAAACGCAGCTTCGCAAACATGGCAATACGATTCGAGCTCATTTGCTGCGGCGCCTCCTGAAGGGGTACGCCGATCATGATCAATCGCTCCAGAGCGCCCTCCCGGCCCACGATATCCGGTTTCGATCGGAGCGATCTGTCGTCATGCTGATATCGATCGATCATTTTGGCAAGTTTGAGCAGTTTGGCATCCGTGGGCTCCCGGATCAGAAGCAGCAAATGCTCTATTTCGTGCTGACGAATGTCCTTGAGGATACGGCATCCAATGAAGCGGTCGCTTTTACGACGGAAATGAACGATGTGCTTGCTTGTATTGTTAACTTTAGAGCAGAAATCCCTGAGGAGCAGGAGCTATCCGTTCTGAACCGAATGCTGGCCGAGGTCCAGGATTTCATGGGCAAACATATCGAAACGGAGCTTACGCTGGCCGTAGGACAGGTCCATACGGGCTTGCACGGCATCGCTCAATCTTATCAAGAGGCTCTAACCGCGCTTGAGTACCGCATTGTGATAGGGAGCGGCCAGTTTATCCAGTACAGCGATACTCTGATGAGTAAAGGTAAGCAGTCCCACCGTTTCTATTATCCTCTAAGTGTTGAGCAGCAGTTCGTTTATGTGGTGAAAAGCGGGAACTACGACAAAGCGGAAGCGATTCTTGAAGATATTTTTCAAGCCAATTTTACCAAGCACCCGGTTTCGGTTCCACTTGCCAAATGCCTGATGTACAACTTGGCAAGCACGATGCTGAATACCCTTGAGGAAGTGAAGGCGGGAAGCAAGCGAACATGGGAAGACCATTACATTGAAGTGAATCCATTGCTCGAGTGCGATCATGTTCCGGAGATGAAGGATCGGATGAAACAAATGCTCGGGGATGTCTGCGGATGGATTCTGGCCGAGAAACGGGATCATCATCGTTATTTCATCGAAGATGTCCGGCTGTATATCGAAGAGAACCTTTATGACCCGAGTTTGAATATTTCGATGATCGGCGATGCTTTTCAGCGGACTCCGTCTTACGTTTCGAGACTCTATAAGGATTACACCGGAGAAACCTTGCTGGATTCCATCAACCGTCTTCGTGTGGCTGAGGCGAAAGAACTGCTGGCCCATGGGAAACTTACCGTAAATGAAATCGCGGGCCGGGTCGGTTACGCGGATGTCAGCACATTTCTGCGAATCTTCAAAAAATTCGAAGGCATCACCCCCGGAAAATACCAGAAAACCGCGCTATAAACCGGATTTTGAGATGGCGAAACATCGATTTTTAAGAAATTGCCTGCGATTTTAGATTTTGTCTATGTTAACGGATTCGGTTTTATTGAACAATGACATCGGATAGGTCGGCAAGACCGCCGATCTGATCCTTATCCTAAAATCGGGGGAATGATGATGGTACATCGTATGCTGGCCAAAGACAGCTTGCTGAGAAATTTGAAGTCAGGATTGACCGCCGTATTGTTAACTAGTTTGCTGCTTGCGGGTTGTTCGTCAGGGAGTAAGGAGGATACGCCGGAGGCAAAGCCGAACGACGGCGGGAAGGATGCGTCAACCGCAATCGGCTCATCGTATCCGCTGAACACAACCGAAACGATCACGTCTTGGGAAATCTTGAACATGAATGCCGTAACCTTCTATTCCAATCTTGCGGATACACCGTTCGGGAAGGCGCTTGTCGACCAAACGGGAGTGCAGGTCGAGTACATTCATCCGAATGATCAGCAGACCACCGAGCAATTCAATCTGATGATTGCCTCCGATGAGCTTCCGGACGTCATTGAATATGATTGGACCGGAAGAAGTGCGGGCTCTTATCCGGGCGGACCGGAGAAAGCCATCCAGGACGGCGTGATTCTGGAACTTAATGATCTGATTGATCAATATGCGCCCAACTTGAAGAAGAAACTCGAAGCGGACCCGACTCTTGATCGCATGGTCAAAACAGACAGCGGCAAGTATTATGTATTTCCCATGATCCGCAATCCGTCCGGGCTCGTCTTCCGCGGGCCCATGATCCGCCAAGATTGGCTGGAAGAGCTTGGGCTGCCCGTGCCGACGACCATAGAGGAGTGGGAGAAGACGCTAATCGCCTTTCGCGACGAAAAAGGAGCCACTGCGCCGCTTAGCGTGACGTATACCGGCGGAAATTTTGAGATTCGAGATGCCTTCATCGGAGCTTACAAGACATCGAACTCCTTCTATGTAGATGATGAAGGAAAGGTAAAGTATGGGCCTATGGATCCGCAATACAAGGATTTCCTGGCCTTGTTCCGCAAATGGTTCGCGGAAGGGTTGTTTGACAAGGATTTTGCGCTCACCGATACGAAAGCATTGGATAACAAGATCTTGACCGGGCAGACCGGGGCAACGGTACATCTCCTCAGCGGCGGCATGGGCAAATGGATGGATGCCATGAAGGAGCAGGATCCGAAATTCAAGCTGGTCGGCGCTCCATATCCAACGCTCAATCCGGGCGAAATTCCCTTTATCGGACAACGGGACTTCAAGTACAATCCGGGACCGAGCAAGGCCATCACAACGGCTGCCAAAAATCCCGAGCTGATCGTACGCTGGCTTGATTATGCTTACAGCGAAGAAGGCTCGTTGCTCTATAACTTTGGCATTGAAAGGGAGAGCTATGTGATGGAGAACGGCGCTCCGGTGTATACCGATTTGATTAAAAACAATGAGAAGTACAGTCTGCAGCAGATGGTATCGCAGTATTCCAAGCCGAATGGTCCATACGAAGCGGATGAACGTCGGAACTGGAATACGTTCCCCGAGCAGGATGAGGCCGTGAAAGTATGGTCGAAGACGGATGCCGAGAAGCATATACTGCCTGGCTTCCTGACGCCAACCGCCGAAGAAAGCAAGGAGCTTGGCAAGATTCTAACCGAAGTAAGCAACTATAAAGAGGAAATGTTTGTCAAGTTCATTGTCGGCAAGGAGCCGATGGAGAGTTATGACAAGTATGTGGAGCAGCTCAAGAAGCTGGGTATTGAGCGGGCGGTTGAAATCTATCAAAGCGCACTGGATCGATACAACAGCAGATAACGAAATCATAACGCGCGGGGAATGGAGCGGTTCATTCCCCCGATAACTTGCTACTTCAATAGACCGTACATGAGGAGTGAGAACGGCATGGCGAAACTTCCGCCTCCGACACGCACGTCAATTCCTTCAAACACGGCAGGACTGAATCCACGAAAATGGGGCTTGCTGAAGGACATTAGCAAAAATCGTTTCCTATACATCATGTTGATTCCGGTACTTCTATATTTCGCGGTTTTTCATTATTTTCCGATGTACGGGGCGTCCATAGCTTTTAAAGAGTTCTCCCCACGTCTTGGTATCATGGGAAGCCCATGGGCCGGCTGGGAGCATTTCGAATCGTTTTTCAACGGCATTTACTTCTGGCGAGTTGTCAAGAATACGCTGTTAATCAGCTTTTATGAACTGCTCTTTGGCTTTCCGGCCCCCATTATATTGGCGCTCCTGCTGAACGAAATCAGAAAAACCGCTTTCAAACGCACGGTTCAAACCATAACCTATATGCCGCATTTTATTTCGCTGGTCGTTGTTTGCGGCATCATTAAGGAATTCACGATGAGTGACGGGTTAATCAACGATATCATGGCCTTTTTCGGATGGGAACGGGTCTCCCTTCTGCTGGAATCCGAATATTTCCGGACTCTTTTCGTAACCTCCGGAATTTGGCAGAACATCGGCTGGGGGACCATCATCTACCTTGCCGCCTTGGCCGGTATCGACCAAGAACAATATGAGGCCGCGAAGATCGATGGAGCCAACCGGTGGAGGCAAATGCTGAACGTGACGCTGCCGGGGATAATGCCAACGATAGTCATTCTGTTCATTCTTGAGATCGGTAGGCTGATGAACGTCGGCAGCGAGAAAATCATTCTGCTCTATAACCCGTCAATCTACGATACCGCAGACGTCATTAGCTCCTATGTGTACCGGGTCGGGCTGCAGGAATTCAATTACAGCTTCAGCTCGGCAGTAGGGCTGTTCAATTCGGCCATCAATTTCACGCTTGTCATCGGCTCAAACTGGCTGAGCCGCAGGATGAACAAAACCAGCTTGTGGTAGGAGGTGAAGGGAATGGAATGGAGAGCAGGGAATCGATCGGTCGGCGAAAAGCTGTTTGATATGTTTAATTACGCCTTGTTGACCATCATCACATTATGTACGTTGTATCCATTGATCTACGTGCTGTTTGCTTCCTTGAGTGATCCAACCCGTTACATGCAGCATTCGGGGATTCTGTGGAAGCCGCTGGATATGACGTTTAACGCTTATCGGCTCGTGTTTGATAATCCGATGATTATTCAAGGATACATGAATACGTTCCTTATCGTTTCCGGCAGCTTGGTGCTTAATATTACATTGACCGCGTTCGGAGCGTATGCGCTGTCCCGTAAGGGATTGCGATATCGTAAGCAACTGATGCTGTTTATCGTATTTACGATGTTCTTCAGCGGCGGCTTGATTCCCCTGTATTTTACAGTAAAAGGCTTGGAGCTAACCAATACGCTGTGGTCCTTAATTATTCCACAGGCCATATCTGCTTTTAATCTGATTATCATGAGAACGGCTTTTGAGGCGGTGCCGGATAGTCTGGAAGAATCGGCCAAGATTGACGGAGCCAATGAATTTGTCATCTTATTCCGAATCATGATGCCGCTCTGCATGCCGGTTATCGCCGTCATGCTGCTGTATTACGGCGTCAGTCACTGGAATTCATGGTTTCAGGCCATGATCTATCTGCAGGATCGCTCCTTGTATCCGCTGCAGCTCGTCCTGCGGGAGCTGCTGCTTCTGAACGATGCAAGTTCTATGGCAAGCGGTGCGAGCGGCGGGGAAGTCGCCGTCATCGGCGAGACGCTGAAGCATGCGACCATTATCGTGGCGACGGTCCCGATTCTGCTGGTTTATCCGTTTCTGCAGAAGTATTTCGTGAAGGGCGCTCTAATTGGTGCCATTAAAGGATAGCGATAGGAGGATATAGGATGAGTAAACTAGAGACCCGCCCTCAACTCGACTTGGATACGTGGTGGAATGGTGCTCGCATGAAGGTGGACCGGATATTGGCCAGAAAGCCAGATCTTGCACCGCATGCGGCCAAGGACGGAGAATACGACGATTTGACGTTGGATAACTGGATTTCGGGTTTTTGGCCGGGAATGCTGTGGATTGTTTACGATATGACCGGAGATACGAAATATCGGAAAGCGGCGTGGGACTTTGATATTCGGATGGAGCGTTTGACGCTGGAAGAAAGCCGCTTTCACCATGATGTGGGATTTCAGTATTTGCCGACATCCGTCATGAAATACAAGTTGACCGGCGATGCAGACGGCAAAAGGCGAGGGCTTGCGGCTGCCAACTTTCTGGCAGGGCGGTTTAACCTGGCCGGCCAATACATCAGGGCATGGAACAAGGATCTTCCGGGATGGGCCATCATCGATTGTCTCATGAACTTATCCCTTTTGTATTGGGCTGCCGAAGAAGGAGAAGACCCTCGATTCCGCCACATCGCAAATGCCCACGTAAACATGGCATTACGGCATATGATTCGTGCCGATGGATCCACTTGCCATGTTGCCGTATTTGATCCGGAAAGCGGAGAGCTGCTGGAGTATAAAGGCTGGCAGGGCTATGCCCCGGATTCCTGCTGGTCCAGAGGGAATGCGTGGGCGTTGTATGGGATGGCCAACGCTTACCGATACACGAACAATTTAAATTACTTGCAAGCCGCCAAGCAGGTAGCTCATCATTTTATAGCCTCATTACAAGAACATGGGGTCCCGCCATGGGATTTCCGCGTACCGGATCCCGAAACCGAGCCGTGCGACACTTCGGCCGCGGCCATTGCCGCTTCAGGATTATTGGAGCTGGCTGCCCTGACAACCCCGGAGATTGGCGCTGTGTACCGGAAAGCCGCTGAACGAATCATCGCGGTTTTGTCGACGGAGTATGCAGCCTTTCAGGCCCCTGAGCATGAGGGGATCCTGTTTGGCGGAACCGGCCATAAGCCGGCGGATACCAATATCAATGTATCGCTTATATATGGGGATTATTATTACATTGAGGCACTCGCGAAGCTTCGGGGCTGGGCCCATCGCGTATTCTGATCGGTTATCGGTACGTTAATATTCGAAGCGAGGTGAACGGATATGAGAACGTTATTTACCGCATTAAACCTACGGTCTCTCCGATCGATAAATATGGGACTGGTTATAATCCTGTTGATCGGAACACTGATGATAACACCTTCAGAAGCCCAAGGGGCTTCGGGTGATGCAGGAGGGAGCAGCATGAATCGGATCGAGAGCACGGTAACGGCTAGCAGCTACCAACCGGGCACGAATTACGTACCGGGGAATGTGTTGGACGGGGTATGGGGCGAGGACGCGGAGAGCCAGCAAAGCCGCTGGTCCGCTTCCGGTCAAGGACAATGGCTGCAGTTTGATCTGGGCACGGAACAGACGGTCACGTATGTGAATATTGCCTTTTTGAATGCCAGAGAGCGTCTGTCCAGTTTTGAGATATCAGCTTCGCATACCGAAGATTTTCAATCCAGCACCGTTGTGTTTGAACGACAATTCAGCCGGCAGCTGCAGCCGGAAGACAGCCTCTTGCAAACTTATGTATTGCAAAGTCCGGTGAAAGCCAGGTATTTGCGGTTGATTGGATATGGCAATAACGCCGGCGGCAGCTCGGGAAACTGGAACAGCATCATGGAAGTAGAGCTTTATGCAGGGAAAGTGCCGGGTGAATCACCGGAAGAGCCGCTACCGCCACTTCCTCCTAACGCCGGCGAAGTGAAGGAGGAGGACGTGAAGCCCCCGGAGCTGAAGCGAGTTTCGGTTCGTACGGCGGAACAATTGCAGCAGGCGCTGGATCAGGCAGTGGCCGGCACGCTGATTGAATTGAAGGATGGGACCTATGAGCAGAACGGTCCATTTATTGTGAAGGATAAACACGGCTCTGCGGCCTATCCGATTCGGATAACCGGAAAGTCCGGCAAAGCCGTCATCAGCGGCAATAGTTACATGCACATTGAAAATTCAAGTTATGTTGAAGTCAGCGGGCTCACGTTCCGGAACGGGATCGGCGATGAGAATGGAATACAGACCTTGACTGACCGTGGGTTGGCACATCGGGCGCTTACGGGGGTACACCCGGGCATTCAATTGGAAAGCTCAAGCCGGATATCCATATTAGGCAACAGCTTTGCCTTGAATGAAACAGGTCAGCCTTATCGATTCAAGGCTCTAAACAGGAATGTATGGTGCCTGCTCGATGTCGAGGACAGCTGCCGGTACAGCGGTGATCAGTATGATCCGAATGGCGAAGTATATGAGGGGTTAACGCCATATGAAGATCCGAAGCTGATAACGGACAATGGCACGCACCGACATTATATCCGGGTCGAAGGAACGAGCAGCCATAACCGGATCGCTTATAATGATATCGGACCGAAGAAGGGTTTTGGCGCAGTCGTGATATATGATGGCGAAGGGCATAGCGGGCAGCATATATCGCAATACGATGTTATTGAATACAATTATTTTCACGGAATCGGTCCGCGGGTAACCAACGGGCTGGAGGCCATCAGGCTCGGTCTTTCCAGTACATCCCTCTCCTCCGGATATATTACGATTCAGCATAATTTGTTCGACGGGTTTCATGGCGAAGACGAAGTAATATCGGTGAAGAGCAGTGACAATATCATACGGTATAACACGATTCGCAATTCATACGGCGGGATCGTGTCACGACACGGAAACCGCAACAGCTTCTACGGCAACCATCTCATCGGCGATGGGGTGACACCGGGCAGCAGCGGGTTCCGGATATACGGCAACGATCACAAAATCTATAACAATTACATGGAAGGTCTTACGGATAAAGTGATTCGCCTTGATGGCGGAACGCATGACGGCGGGCCGGAAGGCAGTACGAATCCGGTGGTGCGCTGGGGTGGTAGCCAGGAACAAACCGCGAGGCTGGGGGACCTGCCGGCCGAGCAAAGGACTGAACTTCTGCGCGGACACTGGAGGCAGTACAACGTACAGATTTACAACAATACCATCGTGAATGTCGGCAACCAAACGACGGCCTTCAATCTCGGCGGCAGAACCTATCAACCCGTAGGAACTAAGATATACAACAATTTGATATTCAGCCATGCAAGTACGATATTCCATGAAACCGATGCGGTTATTCAAGCACCCGATCAGGAGCGGGTGGAGTACAAGGGGAATAAACTCGAGGGGAATGCACCGATCTCGAACAATCCGATCGTGGACAGAGAGATGAACAAACAAGACCTTCGTTTGGTGCGCAGCAAGGACGGACTTATCCGGTTATCCATCTATAGCCCCGCCGTTGACGCTGCCCTGGCTCCTTATGCTGCAGCGGAGGACTTGGATGGACAGCTTCGGTATATCCCGGACGTAGGTGCAGATGAGTATGACTCAGGTAAACAGCGGTCCAATCCTCCGCTCACTGCCCGTGATGTCGGCCCGGACGCCTGGATAAAATAAAGCAGCGCCGTTGGGACCCATCGTGTCTGCTGATCCGCGTCGCCTGTCGCACGCATTCAGCGCCATCATTCGGCCTTCATGCCGACTCTTCGGACTTTCGATGTTACACGGAAATCAAAGGTTGTATGCTTATAAATTTCACTCCATTGATCTGCGGTTTTGACATGGCTATTCCAATAGGAAGGTTTTCTGGCTCGTACCAATTCGCCGAATCCGAAAATATCGGATTCTTTTTTTTGCGTTTTTTGGATTAGTCCGAGCATGAGTTCTTTAACGGATCGTTCATTCTCCCGAGCAATTTCCTCAAGAATATGCGAGTTATTGAGCGGGAGGGTTTCCGTGTTTTTCTCTTCGACATTCACTTCCGTCACTGCCGTGATCGTAAAATGAGGAAGCCCGTTCTTGATGTCTACCTTGATTTCCGATTCCCGGTTCGTTGCATGGATGGTGACGACCTGAGAGTCGTCTCCAACATGAATGATTCCGCGATAACCTGCCGGACTGATTCCCTTAATGACCAAGTATCCGGCAATTTCAAACGGTTTAGTCACGCCGACCAGTGTAGCACCTTTGAAAAAAGCCATGCCGCTGATTTCCACGTTATCGCCCTTCATGATTTGGATGTAAGGCAGAAATCCTTCCTGGCCCTTCTTCGACGAATTGTTCCAGAAGGTTCCGATATAGTCGCTCGGGAACTTGCCATGCTTAACGGCGTCGTCCAGCGTGGAGGACAAATACAATGCCGGGACGCGCTCCAGCTTCGGAGCTGCTTCCATCAGTTCTCTCGCTTTCCCTTTGGATACCATCAGCCAGGCCATACGGCGAACTTCTGCGTTTCGGTGAAGATAGTCGTTTAAATTCTCCATCCCCTTTCTGGCAAATTCTTCAGAAACGACGATGACACGGAGATGTCCAAAAAACAATTTGCCTGATATTTGCTGCTGGAGATTCATCATCGCATCATCGACGGTATGTCCCACAACATCAAGCACCCACACAGTTTCTTGGGCGCCTTCGCCTGAAGCACCGCCTTCGCCGGGTCCGAGCGGTATTCTGCCGGGAAGAGCGATTTGAACGGATAACTGGATCATTTCCTGTTTCGGTGCGGGATATTTCCCTCGAAGATGAGAAATTTCATCTTCACGAATCTCGGCATCCTTGCCGGCCGAGTCGATTGATATACCTAGAACGACCGCGCGTTCCTCAATCTCCATCCGATCCCAGCAGCCTGTCAGAAGTGAGCAGAGGAGAAGAAGGATCATGAATTTTAGGTTAAAGCCGGCGTTTACTCTCTTACTCATTGAGATCCTCCTGAACTCAGACATCTAAACTCACACGAAGACTTTAACAAGGACGATAACCAGAAACCAAACCGTTACGATACCGATATTGATCCAACCTAGCACGCGGGATACTTTTTTTTCCTTGGTCATGTTCGATTGTCTGTACTTATTCGTGTCGATGAACAGATTGAACAAGCCGCAGAAGAGCCAGATCAGAATGGCAACATCCAAATAACCGCTGTAAATTTCCCCGATCATTTGGCTGCACCTCTTTTTTTGCGCAGGATGGCAATGATCAGAAGGATTCCGGGATACGCGATAGTAATCAGCAGTCCATATTTGGATATCATGCCGTTCACTTCATTCAATTGAATCAAGCTTTGGGGCAGCATGGCCAACACGAACAGAAAGGGGAGGATGAAGAAGGACAACATCCCATGATCCGCTAACCGGAATAACTTGCTTATCGAGTAAAGCGTAAAGTAGTAACAAGAGAACAAGGAAGTAAAAACAGCCGTTACCCATACGGCTAGAAAGACTGCATCCAAGCGTTCCAGCACATTGGCAGGCAATGAAGTGGCTTTGGCAAGCTCCAGTGTAGGCCACAACAGCTTTTTGGTTTCCTCGGCTCCGAACACACCCACGGTGGCAGCCACGATCAAAATATACAAAGCGCCGGTTACTACCATGGCCCAAAGGCTGGACCGCATCGCTCTTTCAGGTTTGCACATGGCCGGAATGACCATCATCATAATAAAGTATCCTTGGAACACGGTGGAGAGCGTAATAATGCCTGCCGGTATGCCTCCGGGTTCATTTCCCCATAGAGGGAGAACATTGACCAAGTCTGCATTTTTTAATGAAAGGGCGACGATCAAAAGGGCAGGTATCAGAATAAAGGGGCTGTAAAATAAGTGGATATACGCAAAGGTCATAATATTTCGGCGTGAAGAAAATGCAGCCAGGAGCAGCATGACTAGCACCGTTACCTCCAGCGGTGTATTTTTCAGGACGGCCGTAACGACAACCTCACCGAATTCTCTGGCGACCAGAGAGGTCAAAACCGCAAAAAACGCAATCGAGACCAAGCTTGCGATTCGACCGAACCACTTGCCGATGATGACTTCGGTGTACTCCACGTACGAGTCATTCGGAAACCGCATGCCGAGCCGGGTCATGAAGAAAAGTCCGACAAACGCCAGCAGCATTCCCAAAAAAGTAACGAACGGAGCCCCGGCATCCGCAGCTTTGACCGCAGACAAAGGGAGTGCAAGAACGCCTACTCCCACGATGGTGCTGATCGTAATGGCAGAGGCTTGCAGAACCGTGATTTGGCGCTGTTCATTCATGGTTATCGACCTTTCTCGTCATTAGGTTGGACGGGATTCATGATATTGGTTGAGGAATGATCCACCTGCTCCTTCATTTGATCACCGAGCCTTGATGTGTCAAGCGAGTGGAGGAAGGAAGGCCTGTTCTTCATCTTCCACAGCGGTCCGCGAGTCAGAAGATCCCGCATGCCTTGAAAGTTGCCTGGGACGAATGGGCTTAGATACGGAACTCCGAACGATTTAAGCGACAAAAGATGATTGGCAATCAGGATGATGCCGACCATGACGCCGTACAATCCGAAGATCCCGGCCAATATGATCAGCGGAAAACGCAGCAGACGGAGCGCAAGCGCCGCGTTGTAGGCCGGGGTTGCGAAAGATCCGATGGTCGTTAATGCTATGATGACGATGGTAATCGGACTAGCGAACCCGGCAGATACCGCGGCTTGCCCGATGACGAGCACGCCGACAATGGATAATGCACCGCCCACCTGCTGCGGCAACCGGATCGTGGCTTCCCGCAAAACCTCCATCGAAATTTCAATAACGAGCACTTCGACCATCGCCGGAAAAGGGACGCCTGCACGTCCGCCTGCGACGGCGACCGCAAATTCCGTGGGAATCAGCTCAGGATTAAAGGAGATAATCGCCACATACAACGAGGGAAAAACCAAGGAAAATACCAAAGCCACCAGGCGGGACAGCCGAATCGCGCTCATCAATAGAAATCGTTCGGTATAATCTTCGACCGTTTGATAGAACTGGCTGAATACGGTTGGAGCGATCAAGGCGAGAGGAGAACCGTCGACCAGAATGGCCACTCGGCCTTCCAGCAGATTCGCCACGACTTTGTCGGGCCGCTCCGTATACTGGATTTGCGGAAACGGAGACCAATGATTGTCTTCGATAAACTGTTCCAGATACCCCGAATCCAGCACGGCATCGATTTCAATGGCGTCCAGGCGCTTATTCACTTCTTTAACGATGCCGGGATTGGTGATGCCATCCATGTAACAGACCGCAACCTTGGATTTCGTTTTCGTTCCGATCTCCATGGATTTCACGCGGAAATCCGGCGTTTGCAGCCGGTAGCGGAGCAGGGAAATGTTGGTGCCGAGCGTCTCGATGAATCCTTCCCGGGCCCCGCGGATCACCTGTTCCGTCGCCGGCTGTTCGATTGAACGCTGCGATATTTTTCGTGTATCAATGATAATGGCCTCGTCCAGCCCTTCGATCGCTACGACAGACTGTCCCCTTAAAAGATTGTCGGTGAGCACGGAGATTTTTCGTTCCGCGTATCCTTCGCTGTGATAAAGCGTATCCTTCATCAAAGTGTCCATCAACGCATGGCGAGGGAGGTCTGAAACATCGAGATGGCGAGGGCCATATTTAAGCGGTCTTAATAAAGTATTATTAATGACGGCGTGATCCGTCATATCGGAGAAATAAAACAATACGGCCGGATGCTGCCCGAACACATGGAAGGGATGTATCATAAAATCGTCGTTATCGCCGAGAATTTTCTTGATTTCGGATGTGGTCTCTTCTAAGCTCTCCGATATGTTACGGCCATCTGAACTCGCATTATTTGAGTTACGGGATTGGTTTGAACCCGTCCATGTGGAAAATGGCATTGTTGTTTACACCTCACTTGTTTAAACGGTGGTCCTTAGCTGTTTGGATAGTTTGATTAAGTATTTCCTCTGTTTGTTATTTTTATCAAACGAAGCCCTCTAAGTATTGTATTTAATATATGAATGCGATATATTGCATATAACAAACTTAAAGAGTAAGGATGATGAGCCATGCCAGTTCCTAAGAATTATGTCTCTCCCGTACGGATGACCGCAAAAGAAAGAGCCTTCTCCCAAATTCAACGGTGGATTATCGATGGCACGCTTCAGCCCGGCGAGAAATTGCTCGACGCCGAATTGGCGGAATCGCTTGGCGTAAGCCGAACGCCCATCCGGGAAGCTTTTCAACTGCTTGAAGTACAAGGACTCGTGTCCACGCACCCCGGGAAAGAAACAAAAGTTACGGCCATTGAAAGGGAAGATATCTTTAAGATGTATTCGACCATGGCCGTTCTTCAAGCATTGGCTGCCGAAGTGACCACTACCATCATTGTTCCGGAGCAGATCCAGCAATTGCGGGCGATGAATCTGGATTTTGAAAATGCCATGAAGAGCGGGCAAGCTTATCAAGCCATGGAGTTGGATGAACAGTTTCATAATTTCATCGTGGAGCTGTCAGATAATCCTTATGTCGCTGCATATAGTGCCTCGCTTCAGATGCATATCCGGCGGTTTAAGTACGTGTTCTTAAAACAGCCGATTGCTGCCGCACAGGCTTCAGTCGATGAGCATGCCTCGATCATCAGCGCTTTCGAGCAGAAGGACGGTGATCGGGCTCAAGCTATGATGAAACAAAACTTCATGCGTCCCATGCAGGAACTACACGGGTTACTCTAAGTAGAGGGGAGAAGGAAGGATGACAAATAAAAAAGATTTACGCATTCGCAGTAAGGTAATCAGTGAGGGCGTCAACAGGGTACCGAACAGGGCGATGCTGCGGGCTGTTGGTTTCACGGATGCGGATTTTAAGAAACCGATGATTGGCGTAGCCAGCACTTGGAGCGAAGTGACCCCTTGTAATATGCATATCGACAAGCTAGCCATAGAGGCCAAGCAAGGGGTACGCAACCATGGCGGCGCTCCGCTTATTTTCAACACGATCACGGTTTCGGATGGCATTTCGATGGGGCACGGGGGCATGCTGTTCTCCCTGCCCAGCCGAGAAGCCATCGCAGATTCGATTGAGATCGTGACGGGGGCCGAACGTTTCGATGGTCTGGTGGCGATCGGCGGTTGCGACAAGAATACGCCCGCCTGCCTGATGGCAATCGGACGGATGAATCTTCCTGCGGTTTATGTTTACGGCGGTACGATACAGCCCGGGAAGCTCGATGGCAAGAACGTGGATATCGTCACGGCTTTCGAAGCGGTCGGGCAATATCATGACGGAAAAATGACGGAGGAGCAGTTACATAAGGTGGAATGCAGCGTCTGCCCGGGACCGGGCTCTTGCGGGGGCATGTATACAGCCAATACGATGGCCGCTGCGGCAGAAGCCATGGGGATGAGCCTGCCCGGTTCCTCTTCCACGCCGGCTATTTCACCAGACAAAGCAGCGGAATGCGCTGCGGCTGGAAGGCAGGTCCTCTCCTTGTTGGAGCAAGAAATCTATCCCAGGGACATCATGACCAAAAAAGCGTTTGAGAATGCGATAACCGTCGTCATGGCTTTGGGCGGTTCAACCAACGCGTTCCTGCATTTGCTTGCGATCGCTCATTCGGTTGGCGTAGATTTGACGTTGGACGATTTCGAGCGAATCCGTTTGCGAGTTCCCCACCTTGCAGACCTGAAGCCAAGCGGACGACAAGCCATGCAGGACTTAAACGAAGTCGGCGGCGTACCGGGCGTCATGAAATTATTGCTCGCCGAGGGGCTTCTGCATGGCGATTGTCTAACGGTCACAGGTAAATCATTGGCAGAGAATCTGGCGGAAGCTGCGCCGTTAGAGGGCAGCCAGGAAATCATTCGCCCCATTGATAAGCCGCTGAAGCCGAACGGGCCATTGGTTGTATTAAGAGGCAATCTCGCGCCAGAAGGTGCGGTCGCCAAAATGTCGGGTATGAAGAAGCTGCGTTTTGTCGGACCGGCCAAGGTGTATGACAGTGAGGAGGATGCAACCGAAGCGATCTTGAGAGATGAAATATGCAAGGGCGACGTGTTAGTCATTCGTTATTGCGGTCCTAAGGGCGGCCCGGGTATGCCGGAGATGCTGTCGGTCACGGCACTCATTGTAGGCAAGGGTCTTGGCGGAGAGGTTGCGCTGATTACGGACGGCAGATTCTCGGGCGGCTCGCATGGGTTCGTTGTCGGTCACGTAGCGCCTGAAGCACAGGTAGGCGGGCCGATCGCGCTGCTGAGGAATGGAGACATGATCACGATCGACAGCGAAACGCAAGAAATGACGTTCGACGTATCGGATTCCGAATTGGCTGCAAGGGCACAAGCATGGCAGCAGCCTCCACTCAAAGTTTCCACGGGCGTGTTGTACAAATATGCAAAATTAGTGTCCTCAGCATCGAGAGGCGCGGTTACCGACTCTGCAGAATAATGGAATTTCCAGCCCGAATTAAAGCTTATAGTCAATATCTCGGCGAAGACAGGCATCGGTCAGAAGGCCGAGTAATGTGAACGATGACGAAGAAACTGGGCAGCTTTGAGAACAAAACAGGGATGATTTCATCCCTGTTTGTTATTGTCCTGGCTCCCGTGGTCCTTTCGGTACTATCGTTCACATAGTGTTACATTTCAGTATGACTGCAATCACATATGCGGGGATCGGAGTTTCATATACTTGAGTTGTAAGAGTGAAAAAGTTCACAAACACGTATTTAGTCTAGGGAGGTTTGAATAATGAGTTCATTCACGCTTCAGAGCCAAGTATCCGACATTGTGACATCCATCCCGCAAACCGCGGATTTATTTCGATCCCTCCGCATCGATTTTTGTTGCGGCGGACAGGTGCCTTTGGAAGAGGCAGCCAAGCAGCGTCATTTGGATCCAGCCGTCGTTCTGGAGCAGGTTCGGTCCGTAGAGAGCAAGTTTGCCGATTACCAGGAAAGCCGTCCCGCTTCATTGAAGGAATCCGAACTGATTGATCACATCCAACAAAAGCATCATGCCTTCCTCCGTGATGAATTACCGGCATTAACGCCCTATGTAACGAAATTGGCCCGTGTGCATGGAGAGCATCATCCCGAGCTGCTTCGCGTGCAGGTGCTCTTCTCGGAATTGAAAAAGGAGCTGCTAGAGCATACGAAGGACGAGGACGAACGTGTATTTCCGCTCATCTTGAAATTTGTGGCGGACCCTAGCCACCAAGCGGCAGCAGGGCTTAAGCCGCACGTGTCCGAACTGGAGCATGAACATGCTCATGCCGGCAGCTTGCTGCAGGAGCTGCGGGACGTAACATCCGATTTCGAGCTTCCGGCTGATGCCTGCGGTACGTATCGTCTTGTCTTTCAACGGTTAGCCATGCTTGAAAAGGACACGTTTGAGCATATCCATCTGGAAAACAACATATTGTTTGCGCGGCTGCGACAAGCGGTATAACCTTTCGACAACGTCCCTTCCTCACCGAATGAGGAAGGGATTTTTATTGTTCCAGCCTGTCATCCTACTCAACGATTCGCTGCATTCGGACAATATACGCATAAGTAACTCTTCCGATGATGACGTCGAAAGAGTTTTTTCGTGCAAAAATGTTGACTATTTCAAAAAGGCATGCTATATTCTCATCATTCTAAATCGTAAAAATTACGAATAAAGAATATTAAGCCAACTGGCAATCCATTGGAACAGAGGGAGCCCGTGATGAAGCAGAAGATCGATTTTGTGAAATGCAATCCCACGCAGAACATGACGATTCTCATTAACACCAAGCTTCCGCACGATGAACATAAACGCGTCGCTGCTAAAATCATGTCGTACGACAACGTTTATGCAGAGCAGGTTGGTTTTATCGAACAATCCAAGATAGATCATGCAGAAGCGTTTCTGCGGATGGCAGGAGGTGAATTTTGCGGGAATGCTTGCATGGCCTTAGCGGCATACCTGGCAGAGGTTCAAGGGACGAAACGTCATATAACAACTGAATTTCGACTGGAGGTTTCAGGCGCGGAGCGGTTAGTGTCATGCTACGTAACAAAAAACAAGGAGGATTATTGCTGCCGGGTCAACATGCCGCTTCCGGTGACAATTGATCAAACGGTCCTTCAAGACGGGTGCTCCCTTGTTGACGCGGTTGTCGTTCGATACAACGATTTTGTTCATTTCGTGATTGAAGTGGAGCGCTTCGATGCGCAAATGAACAGCAGCATGTTGGCCCTGGCCAAGCACATCGGACCCTCTCTCGATACGAGAATGGTCGGGATCCTGTTATACAACTCCCGCACTAGGGAACTGACTCCGCTCATTTATGTACCGGAGCTTAATAGCGCGGTGTGGGAAAGAGGTTGCGGATCCGGTACGGCTTCCGTAGGCGCCTACTTAGCTTGGAAGCATAAGAGGGATGTCGAGGCTTCCATCAAACAGCCCGGCGGAACGATTCATGTAAAGGCACTATTTGATCAAAACCGGGTGACGCATCTGGAAATCGAAGGGGCCGTTGGCATTGCGGCTCAAGGCATCGCATTCATTGATCTGGATGAAGACCATATCGCGGGGGTGGGAATTCGTGAAACTAACCATGTTTGATCAATCCTTGGCTGATTATTTAACAAGGTTTAAGTACTTCGCAGACCGCTTCGATCATATTTCCCGTCACCGAACCGAGCTGGAACGTCTGGTCGATGATTATTCAACGTTTATCACCGACGAGTCCAACTCCAATATATGGGATGGGCTGGAGCGGCAAGGAACTGGAGGTTTGAACGGGCTTGCGGAGGAATTGAGAGCGTATTCGGCACGCTGCGTAGCGACCCTGGAGAAATATCGCGCATTGAAATTGATCAAGGGAGACACGGGGATCACCGATTATTTCAGGAATATCGAAGAATGCATCGAGAAAGAGTTCGGAAGCTTCCAAGTGACTTCGAAGTCGATCGTACTGCTGGTTGGCTCCGGCGCATTTCCGATGACGGCTCTATTGATCGCCAAGCGAACGGGAGCCGTGGTGATCGGGATCGACATTGACGATGAGGCCATTGGGCTCGGGGTCAAGGTTATCGAGGCATTGGGCCCGGAGCTGAAGATCCGGCTGATAAATACACCAGTAGAAAATCTTGATTACATACAAGAGGTCACCCACATCATTTTCAGTTCAACGGTTGCTGAAAAGTACGACATGTTGGAGCGGTTACATCCATTAACGAACGAAGAGGTCGTTGTGGCCATGAGGCACGGAAACGGTTTGAAGTCTTTATTCAATTACCCCATGAAAGAAACGGATGACGACAAATGGAAACTAGTTGATACGGTATTGCGCCAAAACGATATATTCGACATCGCGTTGTACAAAAAAGGCACCATAACACATGGCTAAACGAAGTGAGGTGTTCTTATGAGAGATATGGAGCGAGTCCTGATATTGGGAACGGGTCCAGCCGCCTTGCAGCTGGCAGTGATCCTTAAGAAAGGGGAGCGTTGTCATTTGGGCATTGCGGGCCGGGAATCGGTCCGTTCCGCGGATTTTTTTGAATCGCTTTCGGCCAGCGGTCAAAGGGTTCGCGTAAGCATCCAAAACGAAAAACATCATGCCTTGGAAGGCGAGTACCGTTTGGACGGCGTATTTCGTGGAATTGAGACGATCGAAGGCCAGTGGGATACCCTGATTTTGGCAGTGACCACCGACGCATATTTGGAAGTCATGCGACAGATCGACCAAGACGTTCTGCGAAAAGTAAACAGCTTGGTGCTGATCTCCCCTACGTTCGGTTCCAACAGCTTGGTAACCGGTTATATCGGGCAATTGAATCCGGGTGCGGAAGTCATAAGCTTTTCTACATATATCGGGGACACCAGATGGGTCGATGACCGGGTTTCCAATCATGTCATAACGACGGGGGTCAAGAAAAAAGTCTATATCGGCTCGACACGGGGCCGCTCAGATCTTGTTGACAGGCTGTGCGGTCTGTATAAGCAATCGGACATTGAAGTGGAATTCATGAGGACGCCCCTGGAGGCAGAAGCGCGAAATATTTCGTTATATGTCCATCCCGCTTTATTCATGAATGACTTCTCATTAAACGCCATTTTTGACGAATCGGGTACTCGTAAGTATGTCTATAAGCTTTTTCCTGAGGGCCCTATTACGCAGGAACTGATCCGCAATATGTTATCCCAGTGGAAAGAAATGATGAACATTTTGGGTCGATTAGGGATGAGAGGCATCAATTTGCTGAAGTTTATGACGGATGATACCTATCCGGTGAGAAATGAGAGTTTATCACGCCGGGATATTGACAGCTTCGAGCACTTGGAAAGCATTCATCAAGAGTATTTATTGTATATTCGTTACGCCTCATTGTTGATCGATCCCTTCTCTGAGCCGGATCCTGAAGGAAAGTACTTTGATTTCTCGGCGGTGCCGATCCGGAGTTTGTTTATCAATCTGGAAGGCTGCCTGGATATCCCGAGAATGCCCAAGGAGGACTATTATCGGATCAAGATCATACAAGGCATTGCCGGCTTCTTAAAGGTGGAATGTCCAACCATCGATCGGTTCATTTCAGCATATGAAAGCAAAATCGTCAGCGTGGCACTTGCTCATAAGGACCGGTCGTTGTCCGGCGCCTTCGCGGTTCAGAGTTTCGGAGAAGAACTGGCCATGATATGCAAGGACCTAACCAATACATGAACGTTAACATAATCAAGTGGGTGGCAGGAGGAAAACCGTGAAAAGAAAAACCGTAATCATATGGATGTTTTTATGCACGATGGCGCTTTTGGCAGGCTGCGGAGAGACGAATCAGGCAAACAAATCCGCATCGGCTGTCCAGGAAGAATTAATCTATGCGACAGCAAAAGATATTCATGATATGAACCCGCATTTGTACACGGGCTCCATGCCGGCTCAGGGCATGGTATACGAGTCGCTGGTGGAGAACACGAAGGAGGGCATCAAGCCGCTGCTTGCGGAATCTTGGGACCTTTCCGAAGACGGCCGGACCTATACCTTTCATTTAAGAAAAGACGTGAAGTTCCATGATGGAGAACCGTTTAATGCCGAAGCGGTCAAATTGAACATCGACGCCGTGCAGCGTAATGCCGAAAAACATGCTTGGATTAAGCTGTCCAGCAAAATCAAAAACGTGAAGATCGTGGATGAATACACTGTCCAATTGATCTTAAGCGAAGCTTATTACCCAACGCTGGTCGAACTGTCCATGACGCGGCCGTATGTATTCCTATCGCCGAAGGACTTCATTCAAGGGGAAACGAAGGATGGCGTTAACGGCCATAACGGTACAGGTCCTTACAAGTTCACGGAGCATAAAATCGATGAGTATGCCGTTTTTACCGCCAATGAAGAATACTGGAACGGTGCGCCGAAAATCAAGAAAATTACGGCCAAGGTGCTGCCTGCCGGCGAGACGACGTTTCTGGCCATGCAGAAAGGAGAGGTGAACTTCGTATTCACCGATGATCGGGGGGCAGACAGCATCGACGTGCAAGCGATGAATCAACTGGTTGACGCCGGAACCTATCAGCTTGTTCGCAGCGAAGCCATGAATACGAAAATGATAGTCGCCAACAGCAGCAAATCGGACAGCCCGGTAAGCGAAACCGCGGTGCGTGAGGCATTCTGGTATGCAATCGATCGCGAAACGATCAGCAAGGACATATTCGAAGGAACCGAAGCCGAGGCGAACAGACTGTTCTCCTCCAACGTGAACTATGCGGATGTCGAATTGAAGGAACGCGGCCATGATCCGGGAGCGGCCGAGTTAATCTTGGAACAAGCCGGATGGAAAAAAGGCAGCGGCGACGAGGCCCGGACCAAGTCCGGGCAGCAGCTGGCCATGAACTTATATTATGACAGCAATTCATCTTCGCAAAAAACACAGGCGGAATTCATTCAGCATGCGCTAATGCAGATCGGAATAAAGCTGGATATCATCGGCGAAGAATCGAGTTCGATCGCGAATCGAAGGTCTACGGGCGACTACGAGTTATTGTTTAATCAGACCTGGGGATTGGCGTATGACCCCCAAAGCACCATCGCTGCGTTCACTTCCGAGGCTTCTTATCTGCATACGACCAAAGGGATCGCCGAAGCGGATCATCTCTATGACCGGATACAGCAGGTTATGGTATCGACTGACGAGGAAGCCAGAAAGGCGTTGTATGCCGAGATCATGCGGACGGTTCACGATGAAGCCGTATTTATCCCGATTTCGAGCGGGAGCGTCACGGTTCTCGCACCGAAGAACTTGAAAGGCATTACGTTCAAGCAAACCCAATTTGAGCTGCCTTTTGAACAAATGTATTTCGAATAGGCTGCGTGCTCATCAATCGATAAGGAGTCATTATGGGAAGTTATATAGCTAAACGATTATTGCTGTCCGTTCCGATTCTGCTCATGATTTCATTCTTGACCTTTCTATTGATCAACCTGTCGCCCATGGATCCTGCCGAAGTGGTGCTCCGCGCCCAGGAAGTTCCCGAAATCACGGAGGAACTGATCGCTAAGACGCGTGAAGAGCTGGGACTGAATCAACCGTTCCTGAAGCAATATGCCGACTGGGTGATGGCCTGTCTTCAATTGGATTTCGGAGAGTCCTACGTCACGGGACAATCGGTGTGGTCCTTGATCAGCCCGGCGTTTCTCAACACGTTAAAGCTAACGTTGGTTTCGTCGATCATCATCATCGTCATGTCCGTCATCTTGGGGGTTGTCTGCGCATTAAACGAAGGCAAAATGCTGGATCGATCGGTAAGAGGCGTTTCCTTCTTTCTGACGGCGATGCCTTCTTATTGGCTGGCTTCGATCATGATCTGGTATTTCTCCGTCCGGCTGGACTTGCTGCCGACCAGCGGCATGGACTCCTATCAAAGCTATATTCTTCCCGTAACGGTCATATCGGTGAGTTATGTCGGCATTTACTTCAGAAACGTAAGAAGCTCCATGCTGGGCCACTTGCATGAAGACTATGTGGTTTATGGGAGAGCTTGCGGTTTGCCCGAGAAGAAGATTACGAAACATATTCTAAGAAATTCGCTGCAAGTCGCCGTATCCATCTTTTGCATGGCGATCCCAATTATACTGGGCAGTACCGTAGTCATTGAAAATGTATTTGCATGGCCCGGACTTGGGCGACTGAGCGTGAAATCCATATTGAGCAGGGACTTTCCGGTCATTCAGGCCTATGTCCTGATACTGGCTGTAGCCTTTGTCTTATTCAACACCTTGTCGGACATGATCAATGCTGCGTTCAATCCGAAATTAAGGAAGGAAATCTGATGAGAGCACTGAAAAATCTGAGCAAAGACAAGCTGGCCAGCCTGTCACTGCTCCTTATTGCCGCAATCGTAATATTGGGGCTGTTCGCCCCTATATTCGCGCCTCACGATCCGAACCATGTCGATATGAAGCTGCGTTATGCCGGCTCGTCCTGGGCGTATTGGTTCGGCAACGACCATTTGGGGAGATGCATCCTGTCCCGGCTGATTTATGGCATACGTCCCAGTATATTATGGGTTCTGGCCGCCTTGTTGGCATCGGTAGGCGTAGGTGCGGCCGTTGGATTCCTGGCAGGCTACTTCAAAGGCAAAACGGACGCGATTCTGATGAGAATTTGCGATATCATGCTTTCTTTTCCCGGGTATGTCATGACGTTAGCGGTTGTCGGCATTCTGGGTGCAGGCCTTGAGAACATCCTGATTGCCTTTGTTGCCATGAAATGGGCGTGGTTTGCCCGCGTCATCCGAACGTCGGTCCAGCAGTATGCCGAAATGGATTATGTGAGGTTTTCAAAAGCTGCCGGCATCAGCAATCGTAGAATCATCATGAAGCATATCGTTCCCGTAACATTCTCGGATATTGCCGTCATTGCCAGTGGTTCGATGTGTTCCATGATATTGCAAATCTCCGGATTATCCTTCTTGGGGCTGGGCATCAAGGCCCCTCACGCCGAATGGGGGATGATGCTGAATGAAGCGAGAGAGGTTATGTTTTCACATCCCGAGCTGATGTTGGCGCCCGGCTTGGCGATCGTCATTGCCGTATCGGCATTTAATTTTCTGGCGGATGGGCTTCAGGTCGCGCTGGATCCCAAACGAATGAACTCCGGCAAGCAGCCGCGAATTGCAAAGGTGGAGAAACCGAATGTTGAATATGCTAGAGGTTAACCATTTGAGGGTATGGGATGCGAAGGAGGGCAAAGAGATCATCCGTGACAGCTCTTTTCGGTTAAAGCCCCAAACCTGCCTGGCAATCGTAGGGGAAAGCGGGAGCGGAAAATCCCTTACGTGCAGATCGATCATCCGATTGCATAAGCCCTGGATTCGTCAATCCGGGGAGATTCTGTTCAAAGGCGAGAATTTGAATCAACTTTCGGATAAAGAAATGAGAAGAAGAAGGGGTAAACAGATTGGGATGATCATGCAGAACGGCATGGGAGCGTTTGATCCATCTTCCGTAGTCGGCGTTCATTTCCAAGAGACGTTAAAAGCGCATTTCGGCTGGAGCAAGAGCCAAGTCGAAACCGCGATGAAAAAAGCGATGGAGAGCGTGATGCTCAATCATCCGATCGAAACCATGAATAAGTACCCTTACCAACTATCGGGCGGCATGCTGCAGCGGTTGATGATTGCGCTCACGCTGGTTCTTTCGCCCGACATCGTGATCGCCGACGAGCCGACGACGGCACTCGATACCATCTCGCAGTACGAGGTCGTTGAACAGTTCATCCAGCTCCGCGAGCGAATGGGAGGCTCCATGATTTTTGTGTCCCACGACTTGGGGGTCGTGAAGAAGATTGCCGATGAAGTATTGGTCATGAGAAACGGCGTCATTGTAGAAAGCGGGAGCGTTGAAGAGGTATTATCGGCACCGCGGCATCCCTATACCCAGTACCTGGTTTCTACCCGTCTTGAGCTGAGCAACCATTTCAACGAGATTATGAGGGGGGAGTAACGTGCTGAAGGTAGAGAACGTTCATAAATCCTACCGGGTAGGCGGCCTGTTTTCGAGGAAAAAGCAGCAAATTCTGCACGATGTAAGCTTCGAATGCCGAAGCGGCGAGTGCCTTGGCATCATCGGCGAGAGCGGAAGCGGAAAATCTACCCTTGGACGATTGATTTTGGGTATTGAACAACCGGACCAAGGGGCCGTCTTAATCGAAGGAAACGATGTGAGGAATCGTCAAGTGCGTTCCGGCAATATGAGTGCCGTTTTTCAGGATTATACGTCTTCGATCAATCCGTTCTATACCGTGAAGGAAGCCATCATGGAACCCTTAACGGCACGGGGTCCGGTACGTTCCGGCCAAGATGCCCGAGTCGATCGTTTGCTGCATCAGGTCGGGTTGAACGCTTCCTACAAAACGAAATATGCGCATGAGTTATCCGGCGGAGAGGCGCAGAGAGTTTGCATTGCCAGAGCGATTGCCACGGAGCCCAAGTGCATCGTGCTCGACGAGGCGATCAGCTCTTTGGACGTATCCGTACAGATACAAGTCCTCCGCTTATTGAAGGAGCTTAAAGACATCTATCAGATGAGTTACGTCTTCATCACGCACGACATTCAAGCTGCCGCTTATATTTGCGACAGGGTACTTCTTTTCAGAAGCGGCAAGGTGGAGGAGACGATCGACGTCAAGCAATTAAAGCATGTTCAGTCGGATTATGCCAAAAAATTAATGGAGCATTTGATTGCGTTCTAACGTTTACACGCAAGCAGGAGGAGAAATATAGTGAGTGGAGCGATGTCTTGGCCGTTTTTGCGTTTATATATGCTGGCCCTGCTTTATTTCAGCGCCAATGCCTTACTCAACGTCATCATTCCGCTTCAAGGAGCCGCATGGGGAGCCAGCAGCACAACCATCGGTCTCGTCATGGGGGCTTACATGCTGACAACGATGTTCTTTCGGCCCTGGGCCGGGCATTTGATCCAAAAGCATGGGCCCGTTAAGGTGCTGCGCCTGGTTCTGTTGGTAAACGGCACTGCCCTGATTCTGTACACTTGTACCGGATTAGGGGGATACCTCATGGCTCGAATTTTGCAAGGCATATGCACGGCTTTTTTTTCGATGGCATTACAGATCGGCATCATTGATGCGCTGCCTGAGAAGGAGCGTTCGCAAGGCATTTCATTTTATTCATTGTTCACTTATATCCCGGGCGTGATCGGTCCGGTTCTCGCATTAGGCCTCTGGCAGACGGGCGGCATGGATTCATTCACGCTTATTCTTGTTGCGATCGCCATTTGTACAGGTTTATTCGGGTACAGCGTCAAGATGGACACAGAGAATGCCCCACCGGAACAAGCGACAAGCCGTTCAGGCGTGTTCCATTCCTTCGGGCAAATCGTCAAGAATCGGTTCCTGTTCCGATGCAGTGTCTTGATGCTGTCGGCATCCATCGTATTCGGAGCGGTCACCACGTTTATGCCTTTATACGGCGAGCAGCTGAACAGCGGCAGCGCCGGCATTTACTTGATGCTCCAGGCTTCGGTCGTAGTCGCTTCGCGGTTTGTCCTGAGAAAACGAATTCCGTCCGATGGCAGATGGCATTCATGGTTTATCATGGGTACCATGCTTCTTGTAACCCTGGCTTCGGCATGCATCAGCTTGTCTTCAGAGTTGGGAAGCATGCTGCTGTACGCAGGCGCCATTCTTATGGGCATGGCCCAGGCGCTGCTGTACCCTACGTTAACGACTTATTTGTCATTTGTATTGTCCTCGTCCAACCGCAACGTGTTAATCGGTCTGTTCATTGCGATGGCTGATTTAGGCGTATCCTTGGGCGGGGTCGCGATGGGACCGATCGCCGATTATTTGTCCTACTCCACCATGTACATGATCTGTGCAATGTTAAGCATGATGATGGTTATTTTCGCGTACGAGCGAAAAGGAGGCTTGGCTGCTTCAAACACCAGCCATATCAGGGAGAGTGAAGGGGATGTTTAGCAATGTACGCCTGAAGCTTCATGAATCTCTGCTCGCTGGTTGAGCAGAGATTCTTTTTGAATTACTCAAAAGTTTCTAATTTTGGCTACGTGATCGATGCATAGCCATCAACTATGAGCTCTGCCGCTCAGGCGGGGAATATTGTTGAAGCTCATCCCAATGCGGCGTCGCCATATTCGCGCTTTTCTTTAATTCGGCAAAAGCTTGCTGCAGCGCTGTCACCTCGTTGGCCGACACCGCCTTATCACTTAACAGAATTCTGCTGATCGGGATAGACAGCATCATCTTCAATAGAACGTAAAAGAGCTTTCTGTTTTTGCGGGCGAACTGCTTTTGAGCGGCAGGCGTAACCGTGAACCCGTTTTTCTCCAATACTTGATGCCCCTCATCCATAGCATGGATGACAAGATGAAGAAGCTTCCTGTCTTTGGCGGCTCTGCGCAAATTCCCGTTATATGTAGAAGCAATAGAATTCAAAGCCAAGATCATAACATAATGGCTCTTCAGCCACTCATTCATATTGTTTTGGTAGGTCCATGCATATTTGGTGTTTGCCAGAGCCTGATCGATGAACGGTCGCCAAGACAGATCCTCGCCTAAACCTCCGATATTGATTTTGGTTCTTGGGCCGCGCACGCTAATGACAAGGCCGTTCTCTCTCCAGCCGGCGATCGATTGAAAAGCGAAGGCCACATGTTTCGTTACGGGGCTATGGGCTTGCAAGTAGGTTTGCATATCCTGAGGGCTTGCATTGTTGCCCATGATCACGACATGGCGGCTGTGATTCGCAGCCAGTGCAGGCAATACGGCCTCGAAATCCGGATATTTCATCACGACAAAAATAAGGTCATATACATCGTCCGGCTCTAGCTCGCGGATGACCCTCACGTTATGAACCGTAGTTTTGAATTGAAAATAATGACGGATGACATTGCCGTTCTTCTCCAGCTCATCCGCTCTTTGTCCTCTGGCCAGCATCGTGACGTTGTGTCCTACGCGCACCAGCTCGTGGGCTAAATAACTGCCCAGAACGCCTGCGCCGTAAACCAATATTCGCATAATAGGTCCCCCATTGTAGATTAAACGCTTGGATCAAAACGAGTTTGCTCAAGCGCATATTGAATGTATTGATCATAGTTTTTAAATAATCGACTTGATATTTAAAAATTACAGCTTGATTCTATATGGATCTTGCTAAGACTGTCAAGAAGTTTTTAAATATTTCCTGTTTAATTTAAAAACTGTACAGGTTATGTTAAACTACGTGTAGTGATGAATGCGGAAGCGAGTGAGGATTTTGATGAACAAATTCGAAGTGAGAACGCAGCAGAAGAAGGATGCGATCGTTCAAGCGGCCTTAAAGCTGTTCAAAGAAAAAGGCTTCGTCCACGTCAGCATCAAAGACATTGCCGAAGAATCCGGAGTGTCGTCCGTATCGCTGTATAACTATTTTGGCAGCAAAGAAGGGGTGGTCAAAGAATGCGCAAACGTTCTGATGCAGAATACCATCCGTATGGCCACGGAGCTGTTAAACCAAGATATCGAGTTTAAAGACAAGTTATCCCGCGTGCTTGCGATCTGCGCCGACCAAGACTATCAATTGCTTTGTACCCCAGGCGCGGTCGAAGATCAGGTGCTGGCTAGCTTATACAGCGAAAGCACCAATAACATTAGACTGGAGCTTATTCAGGAATTTATTGAGATGGGGAAGAAGGAAGGGGCAATTCATTCTTCGGTCTCGCTGGAGACCCTGTTGGAATTATTGAATGCCGTCGGGACGCTGCAAGCTTCCTGGGCAAGAGCCGGGAATTATAACGACAAGATGGCTGAACTTAACCAGCTTCTCTTGTTTGGTTTTATCGGACGCTAATGAATCAATAATAAAATGACCTCCGCCGTATCGGGTGAGAGGTTATTTCTGTTGTTTAATAATGCTGACGAGACAACGCAAAAAAGGAAATTAACCTTCCAAGGAGAACCATATACTACTTGAAGGAGGATGCTTTTTATGCCTAGAACCATACTTGTAGTCGATGATGATCCGGATATCGTAGACATGCTGAAACTCTATTTAGACGCAGAAGGATATAAGACTTTGGCAGCCTTCGACGGGCTTGCTGCTCTTGAGCATCTCCGAAGCCAACGCGTCGATCTCGCTCTGGTCGATATCATGATGCCGGTCATCGACGGATACCAGCTGCTCCGCACGATTAGACAGGATTATAAAATCCCGGTCATTCTCGTATCGGCCAAAAATCAGGAGCTTGATAAAATCACGGGTCTCAAGCTCGGAGCAGACGATTATGTTTCCAAACCGTTTAGCCCGATGGAAGTAATGGCAAGAATCCAGGCCCAGTTAAGACGGTCCTATGAATTCAATGAGCCGTCGGAACCTGACCCGGTTTCCGTCACCCGCATCGGGGATTTGGTGCTGGATCATCGCGAATATATACTGTATATCCAGGGAAAGCCCATTTCGCTCAGCGCGATCGAATATAAATTGTTAAACCTGTTTATGGGAGAACCGGGGCGCGTATTTACGAAACGTCAAATGTTTGAGCATGCCTGGGACGAGATGTACCTGGCCGACGATAACGCCGTTATGGTGCAGATTAGCAGGCTGCGGGACAAAATCGAGACCAATCCGAGAAACCCCGTTTATATCAAAACCATCCGCGGCCTCGGCTACCGGTTTGCCAAGAAAGATGAGTTAGACACATGAAAACGCCTAATCGTTTACAGCGTTCGCTGATCGGACAATACTTGTATTTCTTTGTTACGATTGCCATCATTGCGGCGTTATCGTTGTTTATATTGAATGCGCAAATCATGAATTATTTTCTCGATTCAACCGGTCAGACAAAGGTGGAGGAGACAACACAGAAGGGCTATTCGCCAGCTGCACGGGAGGAGATCTACAACGATCAACAAGAGCGCGTATTCTATAAAATGGCACTTCAGACCCTGCTTCTGTTTCTCGTTTTGTTTGCGATCACCGTGTATGCGTTCGGAAGAAGGACCGCTTCGAGGCTCACGACTCCGCTCAGCTCCATAGCCGACGGCATTCGAGACATTGCCCAAGGTCAATACCGCAAAAGGCTAAACTTCAAAGCAAGCTATGAGCTCGCGCAGATCCAGGACGATTTCAATGATATGGCAGAGCGTCTCGAGCGGATGGAGCGGGAAAAGAAGGAGCTGGAAGAAAGCAAGCAGCGCATGCTGATCGACATCTCCCATGACTTGAAGACACCGTTGACTACCATTCGGGGCTATATCGAAGCGCTTGAGGCGGGACTCGTGGATACGGAAGAGAGAAGACGACAGGTGTTGCGTTTGATATCCGACAAAGCCAGTTTGATGTCGGAGCTGATTGACGATATCTTTGACCTGTCCAAGCTGGACAGTCCCGATGTTTCTTTTTCCGTTGAATTCTCCGACATTACGGAATTTACGAGGGAAATCGCGGCCGAATATTATGAGGTTTTCGAAGATAAACAGCTTGTTTTCCGTTACGATATTCCCGATCGGGAAATGAGGGTCCCGTTCAACGCGATCTGGTTATACCGGGCGGTTTCCAATATGCTGTCCAATGCATGGAAATACAACCCTCCCGGCACAACCGTGGAATTGAAATTGGTAATCGCAGAGAACGGGGTTGAGATTCACGTTGCGGATGATGGCGCCGGTATCCCGGATGCCCTAAAGGATAGGGTGTTCGAAGCTTTCGTTCGCGGAGACAGGGCACGGACAAGCGATGGCGGCACGGGACTCGGTTTGGCGATTGCTAAACAAGTGGCAGAGAAGCATGGAGGAAAGATCAGGCTTACAACAACAAACGGGCAGACGACATTCATTCTGTTTCTGCCGAGCAATATGTAAGATTTCTGAAAGAATTGAGAAAGTGCACAGAAAGAGTGATCCGGTATCCTCAGGTGTAGAACGATCTACTAAATAGAGTGCAGGAGGACTGGGAAGAGTGGAGATACAAAAAGAGAAAGAGAACGAGAAGGGCATTGCCATTATACAAAGAATCGTTGCAAACCGGAAACGTATGCAGCCTTTAACTCCTGGATGGAAGGGGGCGTCGCTTGGACTAGGAGGCATCGCCTTCATTCTAATCCTGATCCAGGCCGATTATTTATTGACGGGGCACGGTTTCATAAAATATATCGCGGGCACGTTTTTGTTTGTTTTAGCGATTGCCATGATAAGCGGCTTGACGGCGTTGCTGCTGCACGGAGTCAAGAAACTGCCAAGCCGTTATATTTGGACGTTGACAGGCTCACTGACCTTGTTAGTATTCTGCTTCACCGTGCCGCCGAAAGTATCGGCCTTGTTCATTGCATGTTTTGCCTTTGTTTTTTCTTTATTTGGGGCATTGCTTTATAAAATTGCAGCCGGAAGCTACAGGCAAGTCTCGAAAGCAAGGAGAATCGGCGCCTTGGCCTGCTTGTCCTTGATCGCGATCGTGATCGGAGCGGGCTGCTTCTGGCTGATTCGGGAGGGAGACGAAGCCGCTCCGGGCGTCACGTTACAACAGCTGAAAACCTCAAGCCGGTATGAAGATTCGACGATGAACAATCCGGCAGAACAAGGCACCTTTCCCGTCCAAAGCCTGTTATACGGAAGTCCTGACAACTACCGGAAAGAGTTTAATCAAAGCGGTTCGCTGACGACCAAAACGGTGGATGCAGCCGAGTTTGTCGAGAAATGGTCCTCAGGGCGAACGAAGTCGCTTGGATTCGGACCGGATGCCCTGCCGTTAAACGGAAAAGTGTGGTATCCCGAAGGGGAGGGGGCATTTCCGCTGGTCCTGATAGTGCATGGAAACCACTTAATGAACGATTATTCCGATCCCGGTTACGAATACCTTGGCAAACTGCTCGCGAGCAAAGGGTATATTTTCGTCTCCGTGGATGAAAATTTCCTGAATGCCGCCCCATACGAGGACCTTTTTCTGGTTAGCGCCCTCCAACGCGAAAATCCGGCAAGAGGTCTGCTGCTGCTGGAGCATTTGAAGACATGGAAGGGCTGGAACAGCGATCCGGACACCCCGTTTTATCAAAAGGTCGATATGGAACGAATCGCCCTCGTCGGTCATTCCAGGGGAGGCGAAGCGGTCGCGATCGCCGCAGCCTATAACAAGCTCGGACGTCACCCGGATCACGGCCATATCAAGTTCGACTATAACTTCTCGATCCGCTCTCTCATTTCCATTGCGGGAACGGACGGGCAGTATCAGCCGCAAGGCAAACCGCTGCCGCTGCAGGACGTGAATTATCTCTCTTTGCATGGAGCTCATGATATGGACGTCAACAGCCTGGACGCTGCCAAACAATATCATCGGATTCGTTATACCGAAGGCAAAGATTACATGAAGTCGATGATTTATGTCTATGGGGCCAACCATGGCCAGTTCAACGGAGGATGGAACAGAGGGGATGGAGCAGGTCTTGCGAATCGTCTCTTTAACCTTCGTCAAATCATGCCGCGGGAAGAGCAGGAAACGATTGCCAAGGTGTTTATTTCCGGTTTTCTCGATGCAACGCTTAAGGACCAACGTCAATATCGGGAGATGTTCACGGATTTGGGTTACGCCAAGGAATGGATTCCCGACAACCTGTACGTGGGCAATGTTTACGATTCGGTGACGACCATGATTGCCGATTTTGAAGAAGACATCGATCTGCAGAGCACGACGCTGCCTGGCGGCAGCCTGATGGGCGAACATCTCCGGGTATGGAAGGAGGAGAAGGTAAGGACCAAGCATGGCTTGGCCGATTACAGCGCGGTTCGCTTAGGCTGGGACACGAGAGGAGAATCCGAACCTGCATCCTTCACGGTCACGCTGCCGGAACGCGGCATGGAAACGGGAACGGAAAGCTCTGTCGTATTTTCGATGGCGGACGCCCGTGGAAAAGACGCGAGCGGCGACCCGAATGAACTGATCAATGCAACGGTTTCCGTTGAAGACAAGAAAGGCAATCAGGCAAGTCTTCCCCTCAGCCACATATCCAAATTGCCGCCTGTTATCGAAGGTAAACTTCTCAAATGGCCGTTCTCGAATTCCGGGAACATTTCGGAGCCCGTATTTCAAAGCTATGATTTCCCGTTAAGCGATTTTGAACAAATGAATCCGGACTTCAATCCGCAGCAGCTGAGCAAGGTCCGTATTCAATTCAACCTGACCAAGCGGGGAACCGTGCTTCTGAGCGACATGGGGATCCGATCGTAACATGTTTGATATGGTCTGATAAGATGACTTTGATGACTGCCAGTCGACTAGAACTAGATAAGCTAAAGAAGCCGCCATATTGGCGGCTTCTTCGCTTTAGATTGAGCAGCGGGCTCATACCGTTACCGCTTATAAGCGGTAATACGTGTCCGTTTTCGGAAAATGAATCGTGACTGTTGTATACCTCCCAGCCTCCGATCGGATAGACAAATGATGTCCCAGCTTATGCGCCAATTGTTTTGCAAGATAAAGTCCCATGCCGGTCGATTTGGGATGGCTTCTTCCGGTAGATCCGGTAAATCCTTTCTCAAAGACTCGATGAAGGTCTTCCGGCTGGATCCCGATCCCCGTATCTACAATGTTCAACCGCTTTTCTTTACGGTCTTCTTCGACCGTGAAAGTAATGTTCCCGCCTTCGTCCGTATATTTCAACGCATTTGCAACGATTTGATCAAGGATAAATCCGAGCCATTTGCGGTCGGTATGGATGGTTTGCCGAATGTCCTCCATATGGAACCGAATCTGTTTATTGATAAACGTCTTGGCGAATTTTTTCGCACAGGTTTTAATGATCGCTTCCAACGGTTCTTCCGTGATGAAATAATCCTTGGAAAAAGAATCGATTCGAGAATAGTACAGTGCCTGCTCCACGTAATTTTCGATTTTATCCAGTTCATCCTCAAGTTTATCGGCCAGGGAATCTGCCGTTTCCCCCGTGCTGTTTTCCATGAGCAGACGACTTGCTGCAATCGGTAGCTTTACCTCATGAATCCAGGACATGATAAATTCCTGGTGATCTATTTTCTCTTCATTGAGTTTCCGGAGGCCTTGTTCATGATGGCGGTGCAATTTGGCAAAAAGCTCGAGATACAGCCGCTGCTGCGAATTTTGCGGTTCCGGGGCAGCGACAGGCCAATCTTCCCGGTCAAGATCGATCAGCTCCTGCAGCTTGCGGTAATAGGATCTGCGATAAACATAGCCAATCAGTAAGTAGGCTGCGGTGAAGGCCAAACAAACGATTTGAATATAAAGAACGCTGCCTGAGGCGTGGCCCGTGTTGACGGATAGGGCAACAATCATCGAAATAAAGCCCATCATCCCGGCGTACAGCAACAAAAAATAACGTTTGTCCTTAATGTATTGAAAGAAACTCATGGGATCATATAACCTTTCCCTTTCTTGGTTACAATCCAGTTTTCCTTGCCGATGCCGGCCAGTTTTTTGCGCAAGCGGACGATGTTGACGGTTAACGTGTTTTCGTCCACAAAGCTTTCATCCTGCCAAAGATAACGCATGATTTTCTTGCGGTCTACAACGGTTCCCTTCTGCTGCATCAGGATCTTCAATATACTGACTTCGGTTTTGGTAAGCTCCGCTTGTTCGGTTTCATACGTGAGCGTCCCTTTGTCCGGAAGGAACACGACCCCCTCATGCTCGAACACATTGGATTGTATGTCCGAATAGGAATACGTTCGGCGCAGCAGCGCATTGACTTTAGCGGTCAAAACATCCATATGGAACGGCTTCTGAATATAATCGTCTCCGCCCATATTCACCGACATGACAACATCCATGGGCGAATCGCGGGAAGAAAGAAAGAGCACCGGTACATTGGAGATTTCCCTGATCTTTTGACACCAGTAAAATCCATCATACGAAGGCAAGTTGATATCCATGATCACAAGATGAGGCTGGTCATGAATAAAGCATAACGCGACCTGGTCAAAGTTATCGACGCTGACCGTTTCCAGGCTCCATTTGGTTAATGCTAACTGGATCATCCCCCGAATGGTCGGGTCATCCTCTACGATCATGATTTTCATAAACGATCCTCCCGGGCGTTACTAGCGGCAAATTAAACACATTGTATACGATCTTCCCGAGGCAGACAAGCAAGTTTCTGGGACTGCTTCCTTTTGTCCAATGTGACAGGAATGTAAGGTTGAGGGAGGAAGTTGTAAGCTAAAGTAAAGGTGACCTGTATTAAGATCAGGATAAGAAATACATGATTTCGAAATCGTGATGACATTGTTTCTATATTGATAACCAGGAAGGAAAGATCAACATGAAAATGGTAGTGAACGCGGCTCAGGTTCGAAAGGTTTATGGCGTAAAAGGAAATGTCTATACCGCCTTGGATGATATCGATTTGACCGTGCAGGAGGGAGAGTTCGTAGGGATCATGGGGCCGTCGGGCGCAGGCAAATCGACGTTGCTCCATGTGCTGGCGACGATCGATCAGCCTACCTCCGGAGACGTTGTGATAGACGGGATGGACGTGCTGAAGATGGATGAGGAACAGCTATCCGCTTTTCGCCGGGATAAACTGGGATTCATTTTTCAAGATTACAATTTGCTGGACACTTTAACCGTGAAGGAGAACATCTTGCTGCCCTTGGCGCTGGCCAAGATGAATGTCAAAGAACTGGAGTTTAGAGTGGGGGAGATCGCGGATAAATTCGGCATCACCCCGATTCTGGACAAATACCCGTATCAGATTTCCGGAGGGCAAAAACAGCGGACTGCGGCTTCACGCGCCATGATTTCCGGCCCCAGCCTGCTGCTGGCCGATGAGCCGACCGGCGCTCTGGATTCGAAATCGGCGACCGACCTGCTGGAGAGCCTGAAGGACTTGAATGAATATGATCAGGCAACGATTCTGATGGTCACCCATGACACGTTTGCGGCAAGTTACTGCAAGCGCGTGCTGTTTATTAAGGACGGTCGCATTTTCACGGAACTGACGAAAGGCGAGGCATCCCGCAAACACTTTTTCAAAAAAATACTGGATGTATTGACCGTACTGGGGGGGAATGCAAGTGACCTTGTTTGACATCGTGAAAAAGAACATGAAAGGGAACTTCAAAAACTACGCCCTCTATTTCATTTCCATCCTGTTCAGCGTCATCATCTATTATACTTTCCTTTCTTTGCAGTACAGCCAAGAAATTGCGAGTTCAATCGAATCGTCGCAGAGCATGCAATCCGTTTTTATGATGGCGTCCATCCTATTGATTGTGTTTGTTGCCGTCTTTATCATGTACTCCAACCGTTTTTTTTCGAGACAGCGTAAAAAGGAAGTAGGTTTGTACGCGCTATTTGGTTTGCCCAAAAAAAAGATCGGAAAAATGCTGTTTTATGAAAACCTGATCATTGGGGTGACGGTTTTAATCATAGGAATCATGATCGGCACATTGTTATCCAAGCTGTTCGCCATGATATTAATCAAACTGCTGGGGACGCCTGTACAGGTAGGCATGGCTTTCTCCCTTCGCGCGCTGGTTCATACGCTCATCGTGTTCATGGTGATTATTTTGGCGACATCGATCCAGGGCTATCGATTGATCTACAGCTTTAAACTCATCGAATTGTTTCGCGCGGAGCAGAAAGGGGAGCAGGAACCGAAAGCGTCGTTTCTATCGGCGGTGGGTGCAGTTCTCTGTCTGGCTGCGGGGTACGGATTCGCTTTCCGCGATTTTTCCGTCACCGAAGAAATTCTTGTCAACCTGAGCGTGATGACCGTCGGTATTATCGCTGGAACGCTTCTGCTCTTCTCCTCCTTGGTCATTGTCTTGTTGAGAACCGCCAAGAAGAGAAAGCGAAGTTATTATAAAGGCATGAATCTGGTCATCACCTCTAATTTGGTGTACCGGATTAAAGGAAACGCTCGTTTGTTAAGCGTCATTTCCCTGTTATCCGCAGCAGCTTTGTGCGCTTTCAGTGTCGGATTAGGTGCGTATTTCACGTTTGACAAAACATCGAAGCTCACGGCACCGTTTAGCTACATGTATATTGCCCAGGACAAAGCCTTTCATCAGAACGTAGACGATATCATACGCGGGGATGCAGCGCATCCGATTATAGCGCAAATGACGATTCCGGTGCTGGAGACAAAAGGGGAGGCTTCCGATCCAGAGATCCTTCCGGAGAGAATGATCGAAGCCGATAAAACCCCGCTCAAAGTGGTTTCGATCGATCAGTACAACCAAGTGGCAAAGGTGTTGCGCTTCCCCGTTCTTGATCCGATCGAACAGGATGAAGCCGTTGCGATCCGGCCCATGTATACGGACTATGAGTGGTCCGATTACGAAGGCGAAACGGTCGACATCGAATTGCCTGATCAACGGCTAACCCTTGCTTTTGCGGGGATGACCGTAGAACGAATCATCAATTGGAGTTATCCGGACGTGATGATTGTTGTAAGTAACGGCACCTACGACAACATCGAGGCGCAAGTTTCGCCGACCCGCTATGTCGGGTATGCCGTGCAGGAACAGAAGACGACGAAGCACACGGCCGATGCGCTGGCGGCGCTGAAGACACCGGAATCGAACCTGTCTTCTTTTTATTCCGAATACCGGCTTGGAATCGAAGAAGCGGCTTTTAATGTGTTTATATTAGGATTTCTTGGACTTGTTTTTGTCATGGCAACAGGAAGCATGATTTATTTCAAGCAAATGACAGAAGCGGCGACAGACAAACCTCGGTTCGATATTCTTAAAAAAGTCGGCGTAAGCGGAAAAGAAATCAGTATGGCCATCATCAAGCAGAACGCCTTCATTTTTGCTTTGCCGCTCGCGATCGGGCTTGCCCACTACATGGTCATCCTGCAATTGTTGAAAAGGTTATTCAGCAATATGGCAGGCGCCAGTCTCTTGCTGCCCATCCTGATCTGCGTCGCTGTGTTTATCCTGATCTATACGGTTTATTATGTGCTCACGGTCAACTCCATCAGCAGGATCGTCCATGGAAAGTCTGCCCCCGTGGCAAGAATTGCAGCTATAGCCATTACGGTCTGTCTTCTGGTACTGATTGGCATATTCTTCGGCACGGAAACCCCTGCAACGCAGGATGGAAGGGGCCCGGCAGAGAAAATCCAGTTACAGCTTCCAAAACCTACTGGAAAATACGCTGTGGGGTCGATGGAAATGCACTTCAAGGATGACAACCGGGTGGACCCATGGAAACAGGACAGAGACAGGGAGCTGATGGTCAGCATATGGTACCCGGCCACGGGAAAAAGCGAGCAGAAGGCTTTGTACATGCAGCCCGAAGCAGCAAAGTATTACGACGAAAACACGATCTCCACGATCGGGTTGGATCCCGGCAGCGTCGATCTATCCGGTATCGGCACACACTCTTGGGTGAATGCGCCTCCACTGAACAACGGCGATGGGTGGCCGATCCTCATCTACACACCTGGCGGATCTGTTCCAAGAAACTTCGGGACGGCTGTAGTCGAAGACTTGGCCAGCAGAGGTTATGTGGTGGTTTCAGTCGATCATACGTATGAAGCCTCTGCGGTCCAGTTTCGCGATGGACGTGTGGCCACGGAGTCGTTACCGCCATTCAGTGCAGAAACGGTACTGAAGATGCTAGAGGTACGAGTGGATGACATCCAATATGTATTGGATCAACTCGAATTCATAAAGAAAGGCCGTTATTCAGGCGATCCTTTACCCGCTGGATTTCAAGAAGCATGGGACCTGTCAAAGATCGGAATATTCGGACACTCCGCAGGCGGGGCTACCGCTGCTCAGGTGATGTATGAGGATGACCGGGTCGACGCCGGCATCGATATGGATGGAACGATGGGGCACATGCCCGATAACCCGCTCCCGGTGGCGCAGCACGGTTTGGATCGTCCTTTCATGCTCATGAATTCAGGCTACAATAAAGAGGGCGAGGTTGATTCCCATCTAACCGCGATGGACCGTCAAATGTTCTGGCAGCATTCGACCGGCTGGAAGCTCGATTTAAGCATACCCGAGGGAGCACATTATACGTTTACAGATTATCAGTCGCTCCTTCCACAGCTTCAGGAGAGGCTGAGCCTTTCGCCGCGAGTCGTCCAACAATTTATCGGGACAGCTGAGCCCGAACGGACGATCGCCGCCCATCGAGAGTATGTCGCTGCTTTTTTCGATTATCATCTAAAGGGTGCACCACAGCCGCTGCTGAACTCCCCGTCCGCAGACTATCCCATGGTTGATTTTATTCCTTAATGTCAGAGGCGTGAACCGCGATGGAGCATCATGCCGCAATAAAAAATACACTTTCGAAGCCGCCATATTGGCGGCTTTTTTTATGAGATAAGAAAGTATAAACTTCGGAGCCTTAACCATCCTTAGCTCGCAAGAAAACTTCAGCTTAAGCCGGTCTTTCTACTTAGAATTTACATCGATAGATGTTTTTCTGAATCGATATCCGTTTATGCCCTCAACTAATAAGAATGATTACGATTTTCTGAAAACGATTGACATCGACGTATAATCGGGATAAAGTATATTTTGTTAATCGTAATAATTACGAATAAACAGGTCGCTGAAAACAAACGAAAGATCGGTGGCTTAGAGACAAACTTAACATCGGGAGGGCGAGTCAATCTATGTACTTTAGATTCAAGCAACGCAAGAAAACATCTTATATCGCAGCCGTCAGTTCATTTCTCTTATTACTGGGATTCATCATGTCAGCTTGCGGGGGGAGTGAGACTTCCAGCAATCCGGAAACCAAGCCGAGTGACAATGCATCGTTACCGGTACGGTCCGATGCCGATACCTCTGCAGCTCAGGAAAATTACATAACATTCCAGGATGCAACGGATCGCACCATAACGCTTCAGCAGCAGCCAAAGCGAATCGTCGTGTTATCGCCAGAATTTCTTGATTTATTATACGCGGTCGGCGGAGAGGCTGTGGGACGGATGGAAGCGGCCGGCGTTTCCATTCCCGAACAGGCTGAAGCGATATCGTCCGTCGGCAGCGTCAGCCAGATCAGCCTGGAACAGGTTGTAGCGCTCAGACCCGATCTGGTTATCGGGCAGGCACGGTTTCATAAAGAGCTTGTGCAATCGCTGGAGAGCAGCGGGATTCCTGTCGCCTTGATGAGTCTGTCCAGCTATGAGGATATGAAAACCAAAGCCGAATGGATGGCGAAGATAGCGGGTACGGAAGCGCAGCTCCCGGAAAAGCTTGAAGCTCTGGAGGTTCGAGTAAACGAAATCGTGGAAAAATTACCGGACGAGGAACCTACCTTTATCAATATGAACGTCACGCCGGGCGGAATCTCGATACAAAAGAACGGCACATCGGGTCTGGAAATAGCGAAGATGTTGGGTTTGACCAACGCTGCCGAGAATCTGGAATCGTCGCCTAACAGTCCAACCACGACGCCTTACAGCATGGAGACGCTTGTGAAACAGGATCCGGATTATATCTTTTTGATTATCCACGGACAAAAGACCGTTGGCGAGAAGAAGATTAAAGAGGAGCTTGAGAACAATCCGGCATGGGCCTCCATCGGGGCCGTCAAGGAACAACACGTCATTGTCGTACCATCCGATCTGTTTCTTACCAACCCGGGGCTTCACTATGATGAATCCCTGGCGTATTTAGCCAAGCTGGTGTATCCGGAGATCTATGGTGATGTTGAATAGATCGGTCCGTCATGCATCCCTGATCATTATTTTCACGATCGCTGCAGTTTCGGCGTGCTTGATCAGTATAGCTACCGGTGCCGTTATGATTCCGCTTCGGGACATTGTCACGGGTATCCTGCATCATGAGCTGCCTGGGATGAACCGGGATATTATCTGGAATATCCGGCTTCCGCGGACGCTTGTCGCGATGCTTGTAGGCGCGAACCTCGCGGTATCCGGGGCGCTTTTGCAAGGCGTCATGCGCAATCCGCTCGCTGATCCCCACATTATCGGAGTCTCCAGCGGCGCCGGACTATTCGGGATTTTCCTGCTGGTGGTTGTACCGCAATATGATTACTTACTGACGCCTGCAGCATTTCTCGGAGCGACTCTCGCTGCGTTCATTATCTATCTTTTGTCTTGGAAGGATGGCGTTAGCCCTCTGCGGATCGTTCTGTCCGGGGTCGCTGTCTCCGCATTCTTGGGGTCCGGGATATCGGCGATGCTTACCTTTTACAGCGACCGTGTGCATGGCGCTTTAATCTTCATGGTCGGCGGGCTTGCAGCCAAAAGCTGGCCGGATCTCTCGACCATACTGCCTTACTCGCTTATCGGTCTTCTTCTGGCGATGATCTTCTCCAAGCAGATGAATATTATGATGCTGGGTGACATCAATGCACGGAATTTGGGGACGCGGGTTGAGCTGTCCCGTTTCATGATAACCGCAATCGCCACGTTGCTCGCAGCCAGCGCCGTCAGCATCGCCGGTTTGCTGGGGTTCGTCGGTTTGATCGTTCCCCACATCGCCAAGCTGCTTGTCGGCGGAGATTACCGGATTCTCATCCCGTCCTCTGCTTTGCTGGGCGCTGCCGTTCTGACGTTCTGCGACACGCTGGCTAGAATGATGTTTACACCGATTGAACTACCGGTCGGAATCATCATGGGGGCATTGGGAGCACCCTTTTTCCTTTATCTGTTAAGGAGGAGGAAAGCATGACACGTTTGGAGACTCGCGATCTTTCGCTGAAATACCAGGAAAAGTTTGTTATTCAACATCTGGGCATCTCCTTCGAGAAAGGATCCGTGTACAGCATTATCGGTCCGAACGGCTGCGGGAAGAGCACGTTGCTTAAAGCGCTCGCGCGCCAGTTGAAGCCCGCAGGAGGGCAGGTTCTGCTTGACAGCAAGCCGTTATCCGATTTAAACGGGAAGGACGTGGCCCGGCAGCTGTCCTATATGGCCCAATCGCAAGAGCCCATAGAAATCACGGTAAAGGAATTGGTCGGATATGGAAGAACGCCCCATCAGCCTTACTGGAATCATGTCAGCGCCAAGGACCGCGAGATCACGGATTGGGCATTGGAGGCAACCGCTCTTACGCCTTATGAGGACAGACTTCTGCATACGCTGTCTGGCGGAGAAAGACAGAGAGCGTGGATTGCCATGGCTCTGGCTCAGCAGCCAGGCGTGCTGCTTCTGGACGAGCCGACCACATACCTGGACATTGCCCATCAGCTGGAGGTTTTGGAGCTGGTTCGGGGATTGAATCAACAATTAAATATGACCGTTATCATGGTTCTGCATGATATTAACCACGCTTCAATCTATTCCGACTATATCCTGGCGATGGAATCAGGGAAGGTGGAAGGCTATGGCTCACCATCCGAGGTTTTGACGCCGGATCTGCTGGGCAGGGTGTTCGGTGTTGAAGCTTCCGTGGAAACCGATCCGGTTCGCGACAAGCCCATTTGCCGGATTACCGGATTAATCAAGAAATAAGGAGTCGAACGCTTTGGAACCTATAGATCATCAATATCCTTTTACAGCCATTGTCGGCCAATCCCGAATGAAGTTGGCTCTCATTCTGAATGTGGTGAATCCGAAGCTCGGAGGCGTTCTGATACGAGGGGAAAAAGGAACGGCGAAATCAACGACGGTACGTGCCTTATCGGGGCTTGTGCCTGATCTGAACGTTGTCAATTTGCCGGTTAGTGCGACGGAAGACCGGGTTGTCGGCGCATTAGACATCGAGCATGCGATCAAGAAAGGAGAAAAGAAATTCGAACCCGGATTGCTGGCTGCGGCCCACGGCCATATCTTATACGTCGATGAGATTAATCTGCTCGATGATCATATCGTGGATGTGCTTCTGGATGCGGCTGCGATGGGGGTTAATACCGTTGAGAGAGAAGGCATTTCCTATTCCCATCCGTCACGGTTCCTTTTGGTAGGGACGATGAACCCCGAAGAAGGGGACCTGCGACCGCAGCTATTGGACCGGTTTGCACTGTCGGTGGAGATCGGCGGGGAAAGGGACGTTCAAGAGCGCACGCTTGTCATCCGCAGACGATTGGAATATGAACGGGACCCTGCTTCATTTGCAGCGCGATATGAGACGGAGCAGAAGAGAGTATTGAACCAAATCCTGCAGGCCCGAGACCGTCTGGGCCATATCCCGATCTCGGACGATATGCTTGAGCTGGCAGCGAAAATCGGCATCGCACTGGAGGTGGAGGGACACCGTTCCGATATCACCCTCATCAAAACGGCAGTTGCCCTGGCTGCCTGGCATGGGAAGGAGACTGTAAGCCTAGATCATATGCAAGAAGCGGCGCACTTGGTCTTGCCTCATCGCATGAGACGGCAGCCGTTTGAAGCCACCGGCGGCATTGAGCAGCGATTACAGACGATACTGACTTCAGTCGAATGGGTACCGTCATGATAACGGAAGAATGGAAGAGCGCTGCCCCGGTATATCCATTCAGTGCGATTCTGGGCCAAGAGAAGGCCAAACGAGCTTTACTGCTCTATCTTGTCAATCCAGCGATTGGAGGCATACTTGTTAACGGCCATCCCGGGTCAGGAAAAAGCGCCCTGCTGCATGCGGCCTCTTCTTTGGTCAAGCCGCGCCGAATCCTATCCGTACCCGTCAACGTTACGGCTGACCGGCTGCTCGGCGCTTGGGATATGGCAGCCGCCA
The DNA here is from genome assembly GCF_041954005.1 of Priestia sp. BR_2. Classification (NCBI taxonomy): domain Bacteria; kingdom Bacillati; phylum Bacillota; class Bacilli; order Caryophanales; family Bacillaceae; genus Priestia; species Priestia sp. BR_2. The sequence continues at coordinate 65,592 of NZ_JAVFHM010000276.1, forward strand.
TGAAAGGCGGAAAGCTAGCGCTTGCTCCGGGATTGCTGGAAGAAGCCAATGGACAGCTCCTGCTTGTAGACCATATGAATCTACTATCTGAAGCGATCTTGAAGGAGATCGTCAGCACGCTGTCTACGGGCTCGATCTATGTGCAAAGAGAGGGAATATCCACGGTTCGGAGAAGCCGTTTTATGCTGCTTGCAGCAATGGATCCCAATGAAGGCAGGGTATCGCCTCCCCTTCTGGACCATTTTGGTTATTGCGTTACGTTGGACGATGTTCACGATTCCATATCAAGAGCAGAGATTATACGCCGAAATCTGCAGTTTGAGCATGATCCGTTTGCATTCCAGAACCGATTTCGGCCGCAGGATGAAACGCTGCGTCTTCGCGTCGAAGCCTCCGCACAAGCTCTTCCCCAAGTTCAGGTGAGCGCGGACATGATTCAATTGTCAGCCTCCATCGCCAGAGAAGCCGGGATCAGCAGCTCCAGGGGCGATCTCAGTCTGATTGAAGGGGCAAAAGCTGCCGCCGCTTGGGATGGGCGTTCCGCGGTTACCGCCGCCGACATCCGGGAGATAGCTGAATTTGTGCTGCCCCACAGAATGACACATGTAATGGAGAAGCCCCGTGCTTCTAGCAGCGGCTCACCTGAACAGGATAACAGTAAACAGCCGGAACATTCGCTTGAGGATTATGCCTGCTCCTCTCCAATGCCTCCACAGAAAAGTCCCGAACCGAAACGGAATCCCCATCATCCGAGCAACGCTTCTTCTGACAAACAAGATGTGACCAGCCATACGGTAGAGCAGCATGCGGATGATCGACAGCACGTATCAGAAGGTTTGGAGGAACGGGTGCTGCTGCCAGACGAAACGTTTACAATGAAGCCGTTCCAGCTCGAAGGGAAGCGCAAGATTGAACACGAGGGATCGGGAAAACGAAATAAATCCCGGGCCAACCAGAAGAAAGGGAGAGCTATGGGGTATATGTACCCGGGCAGGAACCTGCCAACCGACGTGGCTTTGGATGCCACGATCCGCGCAGCGGCTCCCTATCAAACAATCAGAACAAAAAAAGACGAGGTGGCATATGCCATTGAGTTTGATGATTTGCGTCAAAAGAAAAGAGAGAACCGGGTAGGGGCGACCTTGCTGTTCGTCGTTGACGCCAGCGGGTCTATGGCGGCTCGAAAGCGAATGACCGCCGTCAAAGGCGCTATTCTGTCACTGCTGCAGGATGCTTATGAGAAAAGAGACCGAATTGGGATGATCGCCTTCAGAAACAACGAAGCCGAGCTTATCCTTCCGGTGACGCGCAGCATCGAAGCCGCGTCCAAGCAGCTTCGGGACATTCCCACAGGGGGAAAGACGCCTCTGGCAGACGGGCTTGCCCAAGCGTACAAGGTGCTCCAGTCGGAGAAACGCAAAAATAACGATACGCTCCCGGTCATGATCATCGTAACGGATGGCCGTGCCAATGAAAGCTCCATCGGATTAACCGCGTATGCTGACATTTGGAACGAATGTCTGGAAGCGGCCAAGCTGATCCGAGCTGCCGGGATTCGGTCCCTGGTATTAGATACGGAGCAGGGATTTGTCAAATTGGGACGTTCGAGGGAGCTGGCTGACGCTTTAGGCGCTGAATACAGATTACTTGACCACGTAGATGACGAAGGTATTGCACGGGCTGTCCGCACCACCATGAAATGACCTATCGAATGATTATAGAGGGGAGGCGACAAGAGTGAAAATCGCCGTGCTGACGACATCCCATGCAGCGATGAGGGATTTGTCACAGCTATATAAGAAATGGGACGCATCTTTTCGCAGTCGTCTAGCGTTATCCGTGTTTAATATAGAAGGAACTTTTTCGGATGAAGAATGGAAGCGGCTGAAGGCAAAGGTAGAGGAAGCGGAGTTTATTATTCATGATCCGCACGGTACGCCGGCTCAGACCCTTTCCAGTATTCATGATCTTTGTGCAGGTCTTGAGGCGCAGCAGGTGATTTTAGGAGGGAATGCGGATGGGATTCAAGATTTGTTCCGATTGGGCTCGCTGCGTTTTGAAGATATTGCCGGCAGCGGTCAACGGGGGGAGCCGTCAGCTTCTTTAGCTCAAATTAATACAAATCAAGATCTTGAGCATTATCGAACCTTACTTGATTACTGGAGACATTCCAGTATCGACAATTTGGAGCATATGCTGGGCTATATCGCTACAACATTTGGCCAAATAACGGATTGGCCGCCGTTGGAACCGCCTTCTGTTCTAGAGACGTTGGGTATATACGACCCGTTATTGAAGCGACCGTATGAATCTTTAAAGGCCTATCAGAGCGTGACGCCCGTTCGGACCCATTTGCCGACGGTAGCCGTGCTATTTTTGGGATACAGCTATCCGCTCCATACCGGAGAAATCGTAGGCGGTATCATTCAGGACCTACGAAAAATTGCGAATGTCCTACCCATCGCACTCACTTCCTTGGTTCGCGTAGATCCACAAAGGCTGCGAAGTTTGCTGATGCAAGGAGGCTCCCAGGGCGGGAAGGTCGATCTGATCGTGAATTTTGTTCCGTTCCGGCTTGGCGCGGGGCCTACCGGAGGGAAAAGCGATGAGATCCTATCCTTATTAAAGGAAGTTGAAGCGCCGATGTTCCATCCGTTCTTCTTAACGCGAAGGGAACGGGAAGTATGGGAAGGCTCGCTGCAAGGTTTATCGCCTTCCGAATTTTTGGTCCAAATGATGCTGCCCGAGCTCGACGGGAGCATTGACATGCTTCCGGTTGCCGCATTATCCGGTCGTGAATACGATGAGGAAATGCAGCTTCACACGAAGGAACTGCGGGTCATTGAGGAGCGAGCGCGGCGGTTGATCAGCAGAGTTCGTCGATATTTGGACCTTCGAACCAAGCAGCCGTCGGAAAAGCGTATCGCCATCATCGGCTATAACTATCCTCCCGGAGAGGGGCATTTATTTCAGGCATCGTTTCTGGATACGTTCGAATCCATATCCCGAATCGCGACAGCGATGAAAGATCACGGCTACACGACAGAGGCATTTACCGGAGCTGAATTAAGGGAACGCTTCCTACGGGAAGGAGCGGTCAATTCCGGAGTCTGGACGGACGAGCGTTGGTCCGTTGAACTTCCAACGTACGACAATAAGGCTTATGAGCAGAATAATAAAGTGTTTGCCAATCGCAGGGATGAGCTTATTCAGCAGTGGGGAGAGGCGCCGGGCAATATTATGACGACGGAGGAGGGAGCATTCAAAATCCCCGGTTTGCTAAGTGGAAACCTGTTTATCGGGGTTCAGCCCAGCCGGGGCGTTCACGAGCATCCCGAGGCTGCTTACCATGACAAGAGCCTTCTTCCGCACCATCAGTATCTAGCCTTTTATCAATACATTCGGGACGAATTCAAGGCGGATGCCATCCTGCACGTAGGAACCCACGGAACCCTTGAGTTTCTGGAGGGAAAAGAGAGCGGAATGTCCGGTGATTGTTTGCCGGATGCCCTGATCCAAGATCTTCCGCATTTCTATATGTATTACGTTGGAAATCCGTCCGAGGCAATGATCGCGAAGCGAAGGTCGCATGCTGCCTTGATCGGCTACCAATCCCCGCCCTTCACGACAAGCGGATTATATGGTGAATATGTCGAGCTTGAAGCGATGCTGCACGAGTACCGGGAAACGGAACGGCTGAATCCAACGCGTGTTCCCGACGTAAGGAAGAGGATACGGGACCAGGCGGCATCGCTTTCTATGGAAACGGACGATTTGGAAGAGCTCGAAATCGAGCTGTATCGGATTCGAAGATCCGTGATCCCGAACGGTCTGCATGTCGTCGGCGAGGGCTACAACCATGAAGAAGCGGCAGGGCATATGAAAATGATTTTGAGCCATGAGCAGGGAAAACTTGGATCGCTGCAAAGAGTATTTGCAGCATCCATGGCTTGGGATTATGACAGCCTGCTGGAAAGCCGGGACATTGAAAGACTGCAACTGCTGGATGAGTGTGTAGGAAATGCCGTGTTATCCTTCATTCATAATGAAACCATCCCTGAGCCTCCACAGTTGCCGGATGAAATGAAGGCACGCTGGAACGAGATCTGGAATCACGGGTTAACGGCATATCATTCCACCAAAGCGGATATGGAGCTTAAGAACCTGCTGCGGGCGCTGGATGGGGCGTATTTGCCGGTTAGCCTAGCCGGGGACAGCGTTCGTAATCCGGAGGTTTTGCCGTCCGGAAATAACCTGGTGCAGTTCGATCCGCGCGCCATTCCAAGCCGGACGGCAGCTGCGACCGGGTTGAAAATTGCCGAGAATACCTTGAAGCTGTACTACGAGGCCCATCAAAAATATCCTGAAACGACGGCACTCGTGATGTGGGGGCTGGAAACTTCGCGGACCCAGGGAGAGACGTTAAGCCAGATTCTGGCTTATCTCGGCGTCAGAATCAAGGAAAGGGGACATTCCATGCATATGGGATATGAAATCATTCCACTTTCCGAACTGAACCGACCGCGAATCAATGTCGTCGTGCATATCTGCGGATTTTTCCGCGATATGTTTCCGGACCAGCTATTCATGCTTTATCGCATGTTTAGAGAAGTATCCGAGCTGGATGAGCCGATGGATCAAAATTGGTTCAAACAGCACTCGGAGTTGCTGTACCGACAGCTGCGCAATGCCGGCGCCAGGCACGACGAGGCTTGGGATTTGGCGTGCGCCCGCATTTACGGGCCTGCCGAAGGAGAATATGGAACGTCCGTAACCAAGCTGATCGAGACCAAACAGTGGGAAGAGGAAAGCCAGATAGGCGCATCATTTATAAGCAGCCTGAAGCATGTATATAGCTCCAACTACAGAGGCAAGGAAATGCTTGAGCTGTATCAGGCCAACTTGGCGGCCGTGGATATCGTTTCGCAAATTCGGAGCAATCATGAGCACGAAATTACGGATTTGGATCATTATTACGAATTTTTCGGGGGGTTGGCGAAATCGGTAGAAATCGTTAAGGGCAGTCGAGCGGAAATGTATATCACCGATACAACGCGCGAGCAGGCATTAACGGAAGAAGTACGCAAATCGATTCAGCGAGGCGTCCGAACCCGCTTGCTTAATCCCAAGTGGATGGACGGATTGCTGAAGCATGACTATCACGGTGCACAGAACATAGCCGACCGAACGGAAAATTTGCTTGGTCTGGCAGCGACAACGAACCAGGTGGATTCCTGGATCTTCTCTTCGGTTCATAAGGTATATGTTGCGGACGAACAGCGCAGCAAGCAAATGCGGGACAATAACCGTTCTGCATATCACAGTATGCTGGAAACTCTGCTGGAGAGTCATCAACGGAATTATTGGGACGCGTCGGAGGATGAATTGGGAATGTTGCGTGATCGTTATTTGGAGCTTGAAGGGGATCTGGAAGGCCGTAATACCTAGGTCGTAAAGTGAAGATCCACTATGCCAAACGGGGAAAACAGGGATGATATCATAATCATCCCTGTTTTTTTATGTTCCGGTTCAGGATCATCATCAATATTATTTACGGCTATTGTTATTGTTTTTGCCACATTTCTTCTCGAATATCAATAGAAAAAACAGTATAATAAAGACAAACAAAACTAAACAAAAACATTCGGATAGGGCGGTGGCAGGAATGAATCAGGAATTTGTGCATCCGGCAGATCAGCTTCTTCTCTTTATCAATCGCATTTACAACCATGGGATGACAACCACGTCGGGAGGCAATTTGTCGATCAGGGACCAAAACGGGGATATATGGATTACGCCAGCGGGAGTGGACAAAGGGTCGCTTAACCGGTCGGATATGGTATGCGTGAAGGAGGACGGCAGGGTAGAGGGAATTCACAAGCCTTCCAGCGAATTTCCCTTTCACCGGCTCATCTATCAAGCCCGCCCGGATTTGAAGTCGATCATTCATGCCCATCCGCCTGCACTGGTTTCGTTCAGCATAGTAAGGCGCATTCCGGATACAAGGCTGCTTCCGAACGAAAGGCAAATCTGCGGCGAGATCGGAATCGCGCCTTATGCGCTGCCCGGAAGCGAGCAGCTTGGGGAGAACATCGCAGCCGTCTTCAAGCAAGGGATCGACACGGTCATGCTGGAGAATCACGGGGTCGTGGTCGGGGGAGAGGACCTATTTCAAGCGTTTCGTCGGTTCGAAACCCTCGACTTCTGTGCACGCCTTGAGATTGAGGCACGTCGAATCGGTAAACCGGTCCTGCTTAACGATGAGGATTACGAAACCGTGCGCAACAAAAGCACGCTGCAGATGGATACGTTCATCCGCGATTCCTGCACGTCGGAAGAAAAAGAGCTGCGCCGCGATATGTGCGGATTGATGAAACGCGCGTATAAACAGGGATTGTTCACCAGCACGCAGGGCACATTCTCCCATCGATTGCAAGGAAACGATTTTGTCATCACGCCCTATGGCAAAGACCGCAATGATCTGGAACCGGAAGACCTCGTCCGCATAGAGAACGGCAAAGCGGAAGCGGGCAAACAGCCGAGCAAATCCGTTTTCCTCCATGAAGCGATCTATAACACGCAGCCGCATGTCCATTCGGTCATCATCGCGCATCCTCCCAACATTATGGCATTTGCGGTCACCGACACGGCCTTCGATTCGAGGACGATTCCGGAAAGCTATATATTGCTTCGCGGAACGCCGAAGCTCCCCTTTCATGCGGTGTATAACGAGCCTGAGCGTACCGCTTCGCTGTTTAAAGCCAATACGCCGATTGCCATTGTGAACAATAACTGCGTAATCGTTGCCGGTCAAAGCCTGCTCAACGCTTTTGATCGATTGGAAGTTGCGGAGTACAGCGCGAAATCCATTTTGTCGGCGAGAACGCTAGGCGATGTCATCCACATCGATGATGAGCGAATCCGCGAGCTTGAAGCAGCATTTCATCTGGAATCATGAGCAAGAACCTGGCGTTCATGATCTATAGCCTTTAAATGAAGGAAGAGCAGCAGAGTTGCCGTGAATGATACGCGGCCATCTGCTGCTCTTTTTATTATGCTAGTTGAAATCCGGTTATCATGCTATTTGGTCCATGAACCGACCTTATAAGCTCCGTCTGAAAGCCGGTTTGTGTTAGCGAAATCAATCGCCGGCTGGTTCGTCGATGGATCGAGAATCGCAATGGCTAATTCATAAGTACCGCTCGGCAGTGTATTCGTAGGAAGAGAGCCTGTGACCGTGTGCTGCCCTGTTCTCCAGGTCGTTAAGTCCGCCGATGTGGTTTGGCGTGCCACGATCTGGCCGCCGCTGCGCAGCTGGATTTCAAGAGGCCAATTGAACGGGAAGTGTTGAACCCCCTTATTCTCCACCGTGACGGATACCTCGAGCGTGCTTCCGCTATTTACTTGCGGGTATGCAGCCTTGTTTACGACAAAGTGATAACCCATTCGTTTCTTGAGCGTATCGATGTTGCCTTGCAATGGATTCCCAACCGCCAGGGAAGCCGGAGAATTCGGTCCCAGCCAGCTTGGCTTGCTGAGCTCGGTTTGCCGAAGGGTCTCATTGAAGCCGCTGCCTGACGTAAGCGCAGCATTCATGCCATAAGCACCGCCATAAAATTCGCCGCCGGAGACGCGAGTATCCCAAAAGTTTGCATGTGCGGGTTGCTGCTGGCCGATGTCATCCCAATATCCGTTCTGGGTGCCTGTATACCAGCCCCAATCGGAATCGAAGCTCGGCTGATCGCCGAAGACGTCATTGTACATTCCCAGAATCAAACCCTTGTTGTTATTCTTGGCCAGCTCTACGCTGCGTCTAATCAATAGCTGCGTGTGATCCTCCTGATCGGCAAAGGCATCGATATAATGCTGAATATATTGGTTGGATATGCTGTTCGGGGGAAATGCCCCCGTATAGTTGCTTTCCCCGTTCGGTCCGACATAAGGCCAGGTATGGAATTCGGCCCAATGTCCGAGCGAACCGATTTGCACAAAAGCGATCGGGCTATCCGGGGAGTCGTAATGGTCCGCAATCGCCTCGATTGCAAGTTTGTGCCTGGCGATCAGATAGTCGGAACTGTAATTAGGAGAGAAGCCCGTGTTGTTGCCGGCTCCCATGCCTCCAGTATCGTCGCGATAGGCCTTGCCCGGCGATTGTCCCAGGCTTGCCATGTCGTTGTACAGCCAATCCGGGATATCCCGGTGAGCCACGCCGGAAGGACTGTCCAGAATAAAGCGAAGGATTACCTTGACGCCGCGGCTTTTCCAATAGTCGAAATGATTGGAGGCTTCAATCGCACTGAAATCATAATTGCCCTTCGTCGGCTCAAACTCCTTCCAAGTCACGCCGGCATATACCAGCCGATGAGGTTGAGGATAATTGGTAGATTTCGCGGATGGAGCCCAGCCTTTAAACGGGTTATTCAATGGATCATTCAGCTCGGTTGGATAGAATTCGATCATATTGCCTCCCGGATGATGTGCTTGTAAGGTATAGACCGGAAGCGGCTGGTTCTGTGCCGGCAGGCGGTGCATATCCGAATTGTTATCCAGATACCCGATGCTCACGCTGCTGCCTTCGCCAAGTCCAAGCGTAGAAAGAGGGATCGCTGCTTCAATCACGGATGAGGAACGTACATATTGAGAAGAAGTCAGAGACGATGAAAAATTCCAGCTCCAACTGCTTCCATTGCCTGAGTAGCGGTATAAGGTTTGGTTCTCGAGAAGCCACTCAACGCCTGTCGTGCCCCAGCCAAAAGCTTGATATCCGGTAGAAGCATTCCCGTCCGTATTCAACCAGAAGCTTCCCATCGTAGTGCTAAGGCCGGAGCCTTGCACAAGCAGAAAAAGATTCTTGTCGTCATGGGAAGCCTTTAAGCTTTGAGCCTTTCCCGTATTCGTGGATAGGGCCGGAATGCCCTCCCAGTCGCTCGGATCGCCGTCAACAACGATAGAGGCAGAGGCAGCTTCCGCAGACCAAGTAAAGCGGGGAAAAGGGAATAAGGCAAGTAGAATGGCCGTCATGATAATTAGGGCAAACGGCTGCTTCCAATGGATACCCCGTGCTTTCATGTCAAACCTCCTCACAGAATTGTTCTTTTACTCTCAAGAAATCGAATCCTTCACCTCCTTTCCGAGCCAGGCAATTAACAATACGTGAATACGTGCAACGGTTCCAGGCGCTTGTTCTGAAAAAGCATGGAAACGCCGTTAAGTTTCTTCTTGCCAAAAAAGCCGTTTAAGTTGAGCTGCGTACCACCAAGCGTGTAGGCAAAATCACTTTTTTGGGCAGCAGCTTGTTTCCGTTGATTCGGTCGATTAAGTTATCGACAGCTACCATGCCGATTTCTTTCATCGGCACATCGATCGTAGACAGCGGCGGATTGGAATACTTGGATACCTCAATGTTGGATAGCCCAATAACCGCTACTTCGTCAGGAACGGAAATACCGTTGTTATACAGGCCGTTGAGGGCGGCCATAGCCATTAAATCGCTGCCGGCAAAGAAGGCAGTCGGGAAATTTCGGTTTGTACATAGATGATTGATTTTTTCGATGCAGACCGCCTCATCCCACATGCAATCAATAACCCAATCGGGATTGACCGACAATCCGGCAGCATGCATGGTTGCGTAGTAGCCCCGATAACGACGGCTGTCTTTGAGGTTGCTCGATAATCCGCTGCCCCCGATATATCCGATTCGGGTATGGCCTTTTTCAATAAGATGGCTGACGGCCATCGAAGCGACATTGTAATGATCGTAGCCGACATTGTCGATATCCCCGCGTTCCGTATCGATACCTACGATGTACGGGACCTGCTTGCGAATATATTCGTAGGTCTCGTGATCGAGCGATTCCATGAGAATGAGGCCGGTAATCGGTTCGCTGAATGTATTAAATAGGATCTTGCTGTCGTTCAATTCAATTCCCGTCCGGATAAAGGACATGTTGTAACCGGCGCCAAGCAAGCGTTCTTCCACGCCGGATAAGATCGACATGAAGTAGGGATCGTTGTATTTATCCTTGGTGACGCTTAAGACGCATCCGATTTTGATATGCGATTTGCTTTCGGCCGGATCCTGAGCAGAAACCTTCCGCTTGGGCCCTGATGCGATTTTATAGTTCAGCTGCGTAACGGCTTGCCAAACCCTTTCCCGGGTTTCGTCCGTGATTTTATACTTCGTATCATTGTTTAACACTCTGGACACGGTGGCTGTGGATACATTTGCAAGTTTAGCAACATCCCGAATCGTACTCATGTATAAACACATTCTCCTTTTAAGTTACTAATAATCGCCATTTTAGAGTTTATAGGAATGTTACATTGTTAACAATGATTTGCTTTTATTATAGATTATGTTACGTTGTTTGTTGCGCAATATTGTTACGTTACTTCATTTTACATTCCTCCTTAATCAAAATCAAGAGTAACATGTATATTCCATGCGTTGTCACTAGAAATTTCGAAGTATTTCAAAATTGATATTGCCAGATAACATGCGAATGATATAACATGAAATCACTAAACAAATTGTGCAATGAAACAGATTCAACGTAACAAACAACGTAACAAACAAAGAGTTCTGTTTAGTACATGGGGGAGTTGGGATATGAACAAGAGAGTTACGGTTTACCCTATGATATCGGATGAAATGTTGACCAATCCGGGTATTGGCTTTACCACGGCGCCGGGCTTGATGGGAGATCCGGAACGGATTGTTGATAACCGGGGGGAAGCGCAGCGCAAATACAAGTTTGCGGAAGACAGCAGGACGTACAATCATCCGGACAGCAAAGTATATTTCTTCAGCGTTCGTTGGCGTGACGTCGAAACGGATAAAGGGAGTTATGACTGGAGCGTACTGGAGGAAAAGCTGGATTACGCCAAATCATTAGGCTGTACTGCCGTGGTGCGTTGTTCGCCATATGCATTAAGCGAAGAAGACGATATTCCGTCTTGGTTCCGGGCCGAATATCCGGAGGAGCCCGAGTTTCCGTTCTGGAGAGTAGACCCTCTAACCACCCCATATGCCGAGTATTGGTCTGATTTCATCAAGGCGTTTGCCGCCCGCTTTGACGGCCACCCGCTTATCAGCTCGATCGATTTGACCATAGTCGGAGCCTGGGGGGAAGGCGGCGGAACGGAATTTCTAACGACTGGCGCGGTTAAGCAGATAACGGATGCTTACTTGGACGGTTTTAAAATAACGCCTCTCCAGGCACTGCTGCATGATCCGCTGTCGATCCGGATCATAAATGAACGCAAAGCCAAAGTCGGATTTCGCGTGGATTGCTTGGGGGATATGGGAGGCTTTCATGGCGATCAGTGGTCGCATATGACCGATTTCTATCCGCAAAATATTCAGAATTTTGAGATGGGCGATGCCTGGGAGAAAGCGCCGATCCTGTTCGAAGCATGCTGGCATATGAATGACTGGTATCTGCAGGGCTGGGATATCGACTATATCATACAGGAAACGCTCAAGTGGCATATTTCATCCTTTAACAACAAAGGGACGGTAGTACCGGAACCGTGGAAAGAGAAGGTCAAGGCTTGGATTAACAAGATGGGCTACCGCTTCGAATTAAGGAAATTCGCGTACGATTCGATAGCGTTCGTTGGCGGAGAGCTAAACATCGATGCGTTGTGGGCTAATGTCGGCGTCGCTCCGATTTATCATCGTTATCCGCTGGCGGTGAGGTTAACCGGCCAATGTCGATCGTATACGCTTCATAGCAGTGAAGACATCAGGGAATGGCTCCCGGATGAGGATATTGCTTGGACAGAAAGCTTTTCGCTGCCGGACGATATGCCGGCGGGCGAGTATGGGCTGGAGATTGGCATCGAAACCGGCGTGAAGGAAATCGGGAATATCCAGCTGGCAATCACGGGATATCAAGACGGCTTTTACCCGATGGGTAAGCTATTCGTCGAAAGGGGGAGGCAGGCTAATGGAAAGGCCGATGAATTATAAAGAAGTAACAGCGATCTGTGAATTTGATTATCTGCCTGATGGATTGGAAGCAAAATATGATCGCTATCTACCGGATGGCGAGCCCTATCTCATACCAAGGGGCTTCTTGAATGGAATCTTTGAGCGATATCAGACTCCCGAGGAGACTCGGCAATGGATTAAACAGGGGATTTTAGCGATAGAGGAAGACGCCGTATTGTTTCATTTCACCAAATTTTTGGTGGAGGATCTGTGCTCGGCGCGCAATCGCTGTGATGAAGCCCATTATACCAATATGACGCCCGCATGCATGAAGAAGTACGGCGAATTATATTCATTTTTGTTGCTGCTAGCCTGCGTGGTGCCTTCCATGAAGATGCTGGAGAAGCGTTCCGTACCCCTAACCTATTATGAGGATATTCCGCATCAACCGCTGAAGCTGCAAATGGAAAAATTGGCACTGCAGGGCGATGCCAAGGTTCATGATTTCCCGTGGGTGATGAATTTCTATACCTGCTCCATCTTTCTGTTGGACCGCTTCTATTTTATTCCGTACCGATTCGAGGATTCCTTCACCATGTTCCGCCATAGGGATACGCAGGAAGTGCTTGCCCTTCGCCATCCCGGAGAGGATTTCCGCAGCGATGGACAGCGGAACGGAATCAACGATGTTTATGATCCGCAAGGCCGCTTCACATCTGAATGGCAGGAGAATGCCGAATTCATCATAGCGAATCGGATCAATCCCATGGGATTCGTCGAAAGAGAAACAACGCCGATCTTAAAGAAGGACTGGGATACCGTGCTTCAAAAAGGGGATACCCTGTTGGCGCTTCACATTCCTTCCGGGCCCGGGTACACGCCGGACAGGCTGAGGAATTCCATGGCGATGGCCATCGGGTTCTATGATCGATATTTTCCGGAATTGCCCATCAGAGGCTTCTGGAGTTCAAGCTGGCTTTATGATTCCAGGCTCTCGCTCGTTTTGGACAATGATAAAAGCAATATCGTCCACGTTCAACGGCAGTTTTATAATTATCCCACCCATGAAGGGGACGGCATGCTGCGCTATGAAGTCTTTGGAGACCGGAATGCTGATCCGGCGTTGAACACCGGCGAATATACGACCTCGCTGCAAAGAGCGGCAGCTGAGTATATGCGGACCGGGGCCAGATTCAATACGTTAAGCATGATCGTGCTGAAGGAAGATATCGGCCGGATTGGCAGCATGCCTTATATAACCGACGCAGATATAGAATTGTTCCGCGGAACCGTTGACAGCCATTTACAAAGGAGCGAAGAGGATGGGGAAATATTCGCTTGAGAGCTACGAGAAGTACAAAACCGTCAAAATCAGGCCGAAGCCCTTATCGGTCAAGGAGTATGATACAAGCCACGGTCGATTCGAATATGCGGCTTTTTCATGGAAGGAACTAGAACCTGCGCGAGGAGAGTATAAGCTCGGAGGGATCGACAAGGTATTGAAAGCGATTACGAATCCTGTTCTTTTCCTGACGCCGGACCTGCCAGAATGGACGAAGGATAACCACGAAGCATGTTATGCGGCATTGATCCGAAAAGTCGGGAGTATGATCGATTCGGATAAACGCCTTGCGGCCGTCATGATCTCGACCTTGGCAAACAGCAAGGAAGAATGGAACGCCTATATCGATTCCTTTGGATCCCAGGTACTGCTTGCAGATTTGCAGAATGAACCACTGATTCGATATTTAAAGGAGCGCGGCCGCGGCTTTGGCCTGCTGGTGAAGTGCGGCGAGGAGAATTGGATCGAATGCTGCGAAGCCTTTGCCAAACATCATTTGCAGCGGGTATGGAAGAGCTACCCGGTGTTCCTCCATGCGACCGATGAAGCTGGCGGTTCCCATATCAGACGGGAGGCCTTTCGCTGGCATGCCGGGATGTCCAACGTAAACCTAGGGCTTGGTTACAACCTTGCTTTACGTCGGCTAACTTACCCGGAAACGGTGTCCGGCAGCGGGAGCCTGCCGCTGCGATTCTGGTTCGTAAACTCGGGAAGCTCAAGAATCTATCGAAAATTTCAGCTGCGGCTGCAGCTAAAGCAGGAAAACGTGTCCCATGAATTTCCGCTGCACGCGGCAACGCATTCCTGGTTAACCGGCGACCTTGTCCATAACGAGATCGTACACTTGCAGGACATCGCGGCGGGAACCTATTCGCTTGGCATAGCGCTCTGTTTCGAAGACCGTTCTTCACTCACGCTGAATATACAGAACCGGCAACAGGATGGTTTTTATGAGATGGGTACGATACAAGTTGAAGCCGCCCGCGAGGATCCGCTCAAGAATATATGGGACACCTATTATCCGGAAGGATATTATCCCTTGGAAGATCCCCAGATGCCGGGACAAGAATAATCCATCTAGACAAATACGAGCTCGCTGGAGGTTATGGAGTTGAAACTAGCATTAATTGGTGCAGGACAAAGAGGCATGATCTATTCAAGGCACGCTTACCAAAGCGAGGAAATCGTGGCGGTCATCGAGCCGGATGCCGGCAGAAGAAAGGCAGCGGCGGATGAGTTTCAGATTCCGCTGGAGAAACAATTTGCATCCGTGGATGCGTTTTATGCAATGGGGAAAATTTGCGATGCCGTCATCATCTCTTCCATGGACAAGGACCATTACGAGCAAACGATGATGGCGCTTGATCTTGGCTATGATATTTTACTCGAGAAGCCCATTTCACCAAGTCCGGTAGAATGCATGAGAATTCAGGAGAAAGCCAATGAAAAAGGACGCAAGGTGATTGTATGCCATGTACTCAGATATACGAACTTCTTTGCGGAAATTAAGAAAATCATCGATAGCAATGAACTCGGGAAAATCGTGACCATACAGCACAACGAGAACATCGGCAATTTCCATATGGCACACTCCTTCGTAAGAGGCAATTGGAGAAGAAGCGATCTGGCGAGCCCGATCATCATGCAGAAATCCTGTCATGACATGGATATTCTATCCTGGCTTGTGGACAGCGGGGCGAAGCGTATCTCATCGTATGGAAGCCTTACGTATTTCAAAGAGGAGAATGCACCGGCAGGCAGTGCGGAACGATGCCTCGATTGTAAGGCAGCCGCGAACTGCCGATTCGACGCAAGAAAGGCCTATTTGCCGATAAGGGGCCAATGGCCCGCTACCGTCATTTCGGCGGATCAGAGCGAAGAGGGACTGCTCCAAGCGCTAGCAACGAGTCCTTACGGACGCTGCGTATATCGGCTTGACAATGATGTATGCGACCATCAAGTCACCCTAATCGAATTCAAAAACGGGGTAACGGCAACGTTTAATTTAAGCGGATTCACAAACAAAATGTACCGTACGCTCAAAATCATGTGCGAGCATGGGGAAATCCGAGGCGACGATAACTTGAACATTATCGAAGTCACCCGCTTTAACTCCAATATGGCAGAACCCGTACAGCAAACCGTCATTCGGCCGGCAACGGTGAGCGGCGGACATAACGGCGGCGACACCGGTCTGATGAATGACTTCTTGGAGAATCTGGGGAATGCCGACTTCAGCAGCAGATCCTCCATCGACATGTCCGTTGAAAGCCATATGATGGCCTATGCCGCGGAAGAGGCGAGAATTACCGGTACCGTGATCGATCTGGATGAACTAAAGATGAAGCTGCAGCAAGGCATTACAGCATAGTCGTGTAATCACATGCAAAGGGGTGATGGAATGAGTTCGGCTGTCAAGGGATTTCTCTATGAAATAAAAAAACACAGGATCCTGTATCTCATGTGCGTGCCCGCGCTGATCGTGCTGATCATGTTCTCCTATATCCCGTTTGCCGGGATATGGATGGCGTTTACCGACTTCAATGTGGTCGACGGCATCTTCGGCAGCAAATTTGTGGGTCTGGACAACTTCAAATACTTTTTTTCGGAAAACAGCATGGGATGGAAGGTTACCTATAACACGCTGTATATCAACTTTTTTGGTCTCATCTTAGGCATTATCATTCCTGTCAGCATTGCCATTCTGATCAATGAAATCCGGCATAAAGCCTACAAAAAGATCGCGCAAAGCATGATGTTTTTTCCGTATTTCATATCTTGGGTCGTTGTCGGTGCGATTCTGTACGGAATCTTCTCCACGGATGTGGGCGTAGCGAATCATATTTTGAAGTTCTTCGGTGCAGAGCCGATCTCCTGGTACTCGGAGCCAAAGTATTGGAAGTGGATCATCATTCTGTCGAGCGTCTGGAAATGGAGCGGATACAGCTCCATTGTCTACATGGCGGCGATGTCCAATTTTGACGGGAGCCTATACGAAGCGGCCAAGGTGGATGGCGCCAACAAATTGCAGCAAATTCTTAACTTGACCGTGCCCATGCTGAAGCCAACGATCATCGTTTTAAGCTTGCTGAGCGTCGGACGAATCTTCTACGGGGACTTTGGGATGATTTACGGTATCGTTGGCAACAACCCGGTCCTGGCTGAAGAAGTAACGGTCATCGATACCTACGTTTATCAGTCGATGCGTACGCTGGGCTTTTCCTACTCGACGGCCATCGGGCTATTCCAGTCATTGATGGGCTTGATCCTGATTACGGCTGCTAACAAATCCGCTAAGAAAATAAACGACGGAGAGGGTCTATTTTGATGATGGAAAAGAATAGATTGCTTGGCGATAAATTGGTGATTGGCTTTGCCTATGCATTCATTGGCTTATTCGCACTCGTTTGTCTGTATCCTCTTGTATTAACGTTAAGCGTGTCCTTTTCTTCGGAACAGGCCGTTGCAAGAAACGGATATTCGATCATCCCTCTGAGCCCGAGCTTGGATACATATAAATATATCTTTGTTAATAGTGGGATGAAACTGCTCAAATCCTACGGCGTTACCCTGTTTGTAACCACTGTGGGGACGTTCGGGGCTCTGTTGATTACCAGCATGATTGCATTTTCCCTATCTATCAAAAAGCTGAAATACCGCAACGTGCTCGCTTTCATTAGCAACTTTACGATCATCTTCTCGGCCGGCTTGATACCGTGGTACATGGTCAGCGTCAATTATTACGGGTTGAAGAACAGCATTCTGGCTTTGATCCTGCCGTCCATATTCAGCGTATGGAACATGTTTCTGATGCGAACGTACTTTGCAAGCATTTCTCCATCTTTATATGAAGCGGCCGAGATGGACGGCGCCAATTATTTTACGATCTATGTCAAAATAGCCCTTCCGTTAAGCAAAACCGCACTGCTGACGGTTGGTTTAATGTATGCGCTTCAATATTGGAACGATTGGTGGCACGCGCTGATCTTCATTAACGAACGCGATTTGTTTCCGCTGCAGTATTTCCTCTACAACATTCTGTCGAACGTCAATGCGATAAGTTCCGGACGAATTCCGTCAGGGGCATCGGGCAACATCACATTGCCTGCCGAAACCGTGAAGATGGCCATAACGGTCATTACGATCGGTCCGATCATTTTCCTGTATCCTTACATTCAAAAATACTTCGTGCACGGGATTATGGCCGGAGCGGTAAAAGAATAGACACCTGCGTGGTTATTGGCCGATTCAGGCTTTTAACATAGATTAACCATTTCATAGGGAGGGTCTTTCATGAAAGCAAAAAAAATGCTGATCTTGTTGGTTTTATTGATCGCATCCGTTTCGGTAATGGCAGGATGCAGCGGCAAAAAAGAGGGGGCAGCCGCGCTCGAAACCGTCACGATTTTGTATCCGGGGGAACGAAGCGATCGCATGAACGAATTTTTAAACAACGAATTCGCAGAGAAAATGGCTGCCGATCTCGGTCTAAAGGTCGAAGTCATATATGTGCCGTGGGCCCAGTATTGGGAACAGAAAGATATCATGCTGGCCGCGAACGAACCGATCGATTTGTATTGGGATGGTCTTCCGGACCTTTCCACGATCGTCAACAAGAAACAAGCCATGGTTCTGGATGATTTAATCCAGGAATATGGTCAGGATATGTTGAAAGTTTTGCCGATGGAACAGCTTCAAGGCGCAACCATCGATGGGAAAATTCACGGCATTCCGTCGGCCTATGCACCGTCCTCGGCCATGTACCAGCTGGTTGCCGTCCGCCAGGATATACTGGAAGCCGTGGGGATGACCGACGTGAAGACACCCGACGATTTAAAAGAATTCGCGACCAAGGCGAAAGAGAAGTTTCCTGAAATGAAAGGACCCGCCGACATTATCTTCAAACCGTTGACTCGATACTTTACCGATGAACAATATAACTGGATCGCCGTCGAAGATTTGGTTGTATTCGGGGAAGACAGCAAGAAAGCATACAGCTATTATGAAACGGAAGCATTCCAGGAAGTGGCGAAATTTAACCGAGGAATGTATGAAGCAGGTTTATACACAGAGGATTTGACCATCAAATACAACGAGAGAGACTCCCGCATGCAGACCGGCCTATATTTATGGGTGGAAGGATCACTGGGCAAGGAAATGGAAATCGTCGATGCCATCAAAGCCAATGCCCCGGATGCCGAAGTTAAGACCTATCTGCTAGCCGAGGATAAGCCGCGTTATGTGACCGCCACAGGCGGGGAAGTTCTGGGCATTCCAGTCAATGCTCCGAATCCGGAAGGAGCCATGAAGTTTGTGAACTGGATTTATAAATCCAAGGAAAATTACCAGTTTGCTCTCTATGGCGTCGAAGGCAAGGACTACGAGATCGTGGACGGAAGAATCAATAAGCTCACCCCGAGTGAATTTTTCTATGAATGGATGTTCAGAAACCAGAATTACCAATTGTTCGGGCCGAACGTGGCCCAGGAATCCATCGATCAATATAAGAGCTGGGATGATCAGGCTGTTCGATCCGAATCCTTGGGATTCCGATTCAATAACGAAAAGGTTAAGTTGATCGAGACATCCTTGAAAGAAGTCGCAGGCAAAGATCTAGCTGCGATCCGTTCCGGATTTGTCGATTTTGAGACAGAGTATCCCAAAGCGATCCAGAAGCTGAAGGCGGCTGGGATTGACGAGTATGTCGCCGAGATACAGCGTCAGCTGGATGAATTCTTGGCAGCTAAACAATAGGGGTTTCTCCGTGTTCCAGCAACGAAGCGGCTGAAATTGAAAGCTGTCGGTGAAACAGACCATACCATCATGAATTCCGAAGAAGTATCTCCTGAACATGGGGATGCTTCTTTTCTTTTTTGTTCAATTCATAAATTCACGCTTTGCTGGGCGTTACCGGTCAGGTATTTACAACAAAATAAAATATGTCTATTATATATATAGATGAATAATTAAAAGGTTTATCAAAATAATGATCATTATCATTACTTATATGTTCTATGGCAAACGATGCGCTTGAAATGTTTATGTAAGATCCATTTTTGAGAAAAGAGGAGAAATGATGAACATACACGCTTCTATGAATCATAAGCCCGTTATTGTATCGGAAAATTACGGGGAGGTCGATGGGCGGTTTGCCGGCGCCACAGAAGTTAGGGCGCTATCCCTCGGTCTTTCTCAAGGAAACGAGGAAGGCCAGGCAAATGTTGCCGTCAGAGTATGGAGAGATGCGGACGAGCAAGCGACCGAACCATCGTTAGAGCTTCCGATTCATCGCATTCTGGATATGTCTATTCTCGTTTGCAGCGCGCTGGCGCATTTTAGCGAAGCCTATCGATACGAGCAGCTCTATGATCCGCAGAATCCCGTGATCGACCGGATCGGGCTGCAGGGAAGCGCCATGACGGTAGCCGTATGCACGGACAATGAACAGATCCAAGAGGATATCAGGCTGTTTAACGAGGCTTTGAGCGACAACGGCGAGATGATTGGTGAAAGGCTGCGGACATTAACCAGAGCATTGAGAGAATTGGGGTACGAATAATGAGGAGGCATCCCGGATAGCGGGGGAATGGAGCGAGAGTATCCTTCCACGCTGGGAAAAGCTTGGAGGAGATAGGTTATGCTAGAACAGAATGACAATGAATATTACGTGCTGTCTCCCGGGAGAGCATTGACCGAAGAAGAAAAGAGCCTTGTCTGGACAAAACCGTTAACGCATAAAGGAAGTGAGGAAGAACGGCGAATCTCGAATGAAATTAAGCGGAATTGGGATCGGGGCGAGATGAAAATCGCCAATGTTTTGTTAGAGGGGGATGCCGGATCCGGAAAGACGCAGCTCGCCAAAGCTTTATCCGCGAACTTCAGGCTCCCCTACACCAAAGTCACATGTTTTGCCGATATGGATAAATCGGATATTATCGGAGCCATTTTACCGGTCATTACTTCCGATCAAATAGAGTACTTGGAACCTGCCGATCAGGCTGCCTTGAAAGCCCTATACGATAGTGACGGCTTTCGAAGTTCGACGGAGATTCTAATGGAGGCTTTGGGAATTTCGCGGGAGCATGCTTCGGCGAAGATGAAGCATGTATTGAAGCTGGCCGCGAATGCCGCAGAGAATAAGGCGGTAGAATATCGATTTTACGCTTCCGAGATCGTCAGAGCCTTTCAGAACGGCTATCTGCTGGAAATACAGGAACCGAACGTGATACGTGATGCTGCCGTATTAATGGCGCTGAATTCCGCGCTTGAGCCCGGCGGCACGCTGAATTTGCCGATGGGTATCGTGCACAGGCATCCGGATTTCATTGCGGTGATCACGGCCAACCGCAGTTATGCGGGATCCAGGCCGCTAAATGAAGCATTGCGAGACAGGATACAGCATTCGGAGAAAATGGATCTGCCAACCAAGGATATGATGATGGAGCGCGCAAAGGCCAAAATCGGCTGCGAGGACGATGAAATGCTGGACATCCTCGCAAGGGTCATCATTCTGTTGGACAAAACAGCCCGGGCCAATGCCATTAAGGGGGTTGCCGGCATGCGTTCCTATTTCTATTGGGCGGATGCCGTGGCTCAGGGATCTTCTGCAAGAGAATCCCTTTATCACAAAGTGATCTACAAGATTACGACCGATCCGGAAGAAATCAAACTGCTGGAAGATGCGCTGGAAGGCCAAGGCCTGTTGGGGCTGCTGGATGAAATTCCGGTTGAACCCCCAAGCAAACGAAGAGGGGATGCCGTGGAGATCTCAACCTGGGAAATCGATATGGATGTTGACTCCAATCCGGATCAGCAAGCCGGGGAAGAAGGGGTCCGCTTAAAAAAATCCGCTGAGAGCGAAGGCAGCACATCCGTTTCATCGGATGAATCAGCGGAGATGGAGAGCACGGATTCGGGCGAGGAGGGCACGCCGAATTATCACCAGGCTAATCCTGAGCCCATGTCGGAAGAGGAGAAGCAGAAGGAACGGGATTTCCGCAAGAAGCTGAATCGGGTTTCCAGAGAAATCGTGTCCGATTCCCTTCATCGGTCGGTAAAGCTGATCGTTCATCGCCCTGATTATGATCCGAACCTACAGGAGGAATATGGGCGGTTAAGTCAGGGGCTTATGCCGATTGTACGGGAGATCGCCAGAAAAACGCTGCCGCTCTTGGAGCACGAAATCACCGCGGAGTATGCCAAAAATCAATACTATGGATCAAAATTTCAGGCAGACAGCGTAGCCTACCGGGACTTCAGGTTATTTGCCAAAAAACGTCCTCCGACGGAATCCCCTCGTCTTGTGGTCGGACTGAGGGTCGATGAATCCGCATCGATGGCTGCGTTCGGTAGATTGGAGGCAGCCAAGCGTGCGGTCATTGCGGTCTATGAATTTTGTCAGATTTGCCATATTCCTGTTCTGATCTACGGCGATACGGCCGATGTGTCCCGCTTGGAGCAGATGTCGATCTTCGCTTATGCCGACTATGATCATCCGGATGTTCGCGATCGCTTCAGGTTGATGGGAATCCGCGCGAGAAGCAACAATCGGGATGGTATGGCGTTAAGGATCATGGCGGAACGGCTGGCAGCTTCACCGAAGCAGACCAAGCTGTTGATCAGCATCAGCGACGGGCAGCCTAAGGCGATGGAAGACTATACCGGAAGTCTTGCCATTCAAGACATGCAGCAGACCTTATCCGAATATGAAAGAAAAGGAGTCAAATTTCTGGCTGCCGCCATCGGACAAGACAAGGATGTCATTAGCCGGATTTATGGTGCCGAGAGGTTTCTGGACATTACCAACCTGAATGAGCTGCCCGCAAAATTAGTGCGCATCATTTCTCGGTATTTATAAAACCGTGGGTGAAGCGTGTTCGCAGCTTAAGCCTGTGTGTCTTCATGACACGCAGGCTTATTCCATCATGAGATGACCGACCATAAATACGAACCCTCATGCTGGCCCTTGGTTGACTGGACATGTGCCCTGAAGAAACATTATAGTTAAAAGAATGGAGTTAGCGAAGCTGTGCTCGATTATCTCGACGACATGGGTGGCTTGCATCGATGCAAGTTTTGTGTCTGGAATCGATAAACCTAAATAAGGGAGGACATATATGGAGCAACCTCGCATTTGGCCGGATCGGTTCAAGCGCTTTTTTCTAAACAATAAGTTTGTGCTGCTTTTGCTTGTTCTGTTGCTGGTCGGTTTAAACGTCATGGTATTAAGCAAAATCTCGTTTGTTCTGCATCCGATCGCGGTTCTGATCAAGACGATCGTGCTGCCGATCATTTTATCCGGAATCCTGTATTATTTGCTGAATCCCTTGGTGGATATGATGGAAAAAAGGAAAATCAAGCGCGGATGGTCCATCCTGATATTATATCTGTTGATTGCCGGAATTTTGACGGTTGTGGTGCTGGCGGTCATTCCGGTGCTCCGCACCCAGATTATGAGTCTGATAGACAATTTCCCGACGTACAGCGAGAAAGTCAGGCAGCAGTTTGAAGAGCTGACCGGCAGCCAGTTGTATAGTCAGCTGCAAGAAGCCGTGAACATCAACTCCCAGGAATGGTGGGGCACGATAACGCAGAAAGCAACCGAAATCCTGAACTCGACATGGAGCAAGGTAGGCGGTTTCCTTGGCGCGTTTACGGAGATCGTGTTGTCGATCATTACGGTTCCTTTTGTCCTGTTCTATATGCTGAAAGACGGCAAAAAGCTTCCTCGGAAAATCTTGTCGTTCCTGCCGACCCAGAGTCGTTCGGGGATCCTGCATGTGCTTCAGGATATCAATCACCAGATCAGTTCGTTCATCCGCGGTCAGATTATTGTCAGTGTCTGCATCGGTATTCTGCTGTACATCGGGTACATGATCATCGGCCTGGATTACGCGCTTATTCTTGCCATCATCGCCTCGTTCACCAGCGTAGTCCCCTATTTGGGGCCTGCCATTGCGATCACGCCCGCGTTGATTGTGGCTCTGGTCACTTCGCCGGTGATGCTGCTGAAGATGGTGGCGGTATGGACGATCGTGCAGCTGATCGAGGGCAAATTCATCTCTCCGCAAATTATGGGCAAAACGCTGAAAATTCATCCGATTACGATTATCTTTGTCATACTGACTGCCGGTAATCTGTTCGGCGTGGTTGGCATTCTGTTGGCCGTACCCGGCTACGCTGTTCTCAAGGTTTGCGTTACCCATATATTCGAATGGTTCAAGAACACATCGGGATTATACGATCCTTCGAATGATGGCCATATGTCCAAATAACAAGGCGTGCCTATTGATGAATAGGAGGCGTAACCTTGATAAACTTTAACCGAGATCTATAGAAGCGTATGAAGCTGCGCTTGCGAAGCCGCCGTTTTGGCGGCTTTTTCATGTTCGAGGTTCCGGAGTAAAGCTTAATCGTGGACGCTTTAAACTTGGGTGAATTATGTGAAAGCGGCTTTAAAGAGAGCTGCTTTACGCGAGAGCTTCGAAGAGTTAACGTTTGAAGCTCCGCGTACGTATCGTTCCTCCAATCGCTGTTGTCGCCGAAATTCTGGATTGTATGTTAGGGGTTGAAATTCGGCTCCAAAGGCGACCGCTCCGCTTTTCCGGAATCGATTCGTCCTCTTCACTGCTTCGAAGCTAATGGATTGCCAGGTCACTGGAGAAGAGCACATCTCCCACAAGGGTGGTGGAAGTAGGAGAGCCGCCCTAAGCATAAAATATGGCGGCTTTTGAAGGTAATATCTTTTAATGATTCTTGCTTGGTCCTGGTCTTTGTTGTTTGAGGAAGTCGCCATGGTTTATCCCGTCTTCGCGGATTCATTGCAAATAAGAAACTGAATCAATATAATGGATATCATGGGTCTATGGTAAATAAAATAAAGCAAAGGAGGAAACCGCCATACAGTTTTCCAAAAGCGTTGACTATGCTCTGCACGCCTTAATACATCTGGCTCAATCGGAGCGTGACCACAACATCGGAATCAAGGAGCTGTCTGCGACACTAGGCGTTTCGGAAAGCTATTTGTCCAAAATCATGTCCAAGCTGAGACAGGACGGAATCGTGCGTGCCGTGCCGGGGGTAAACGGTGGCTATGAGCTGGCAAAGCCGGCCCGGCAGATTACATTTTTAGAAGTGATCCAAGTGATCGAAGGAAGGCAGCAGCTGTTTGAATGCTCCAATCTCAATTCGCAGCAGCATCGATTGCTGACCGAAGAGAAGCCTAGCGACAGGAACGAAGACAAGCCGGGTGCTTGCGTATGTCTGGTCAAACAGGTGATGGACGGTGCGGAACGGCAGTTGAATCAATACTTGGAGGAGCAAACGATCCAATCGGTATTGGAGGCTGCTTCCAAACGCGGCAGCTGCTCGACTAACAAGAAGTGACGAAACAGTTGAACTTCGCTTCGGAGGGATCTTTATCGATAAGCTATACGAGAAATTGCAAGGGTTTGGGGAAAGAGAGAATTGGCTTTTACTCCGTCGGTTGCTGAACACAGCGATCCAGGATGCCACGAACGTCGGGCATGAAGAGAAAAGGGCTGCTGAGCGATTGTACAAGCTGATCGAACATCATGCAGAGATCGTTCACCATGAGCGGCTGCAGGAGGAGAATCTCCAAACGCATGTTCATATCATTTTCAGTCTCTCGAATGCCGGTTCATTAAAAGTGGCGCTCAGTCAAGTGGGGAATCGGGAGAAATCCCGCGTATTAGCATTTAATGAATGCTTTTCCACCGGCCCTATCAGGGATTTAAGCACAGCGGAAGGGCAGCAGCGCAGGCTAATCTGGTTGATGGAACATGACAGAGATTACTACTCTTCTTACACGAGCAATCTGGAACACCAAATCGAGCGCATGATAGAAACGCTAAAAACCATACCGGAGAGCAAGACCGTAGTCATATGGTGCGCGGATAACGCCCATGATCAAACCGGGCTTCGCTTTGCATCGTACTTGCTGAGGGAGCGGAAACGCCCCGTTCATGTGGTGAATGTGACGCAAATTCATAAAGAATCGAGTTTGCAGCAGAACAAGGGCGAGACTCCAGTCTATCAATCCAGGATCAAGCGGGAGATTTACATTGAAATCGTTAAAACTTATGGTGAAGGGATTCCGCTGGACCCGGATCTAAGGAAACGGTACGAATCCGAATGGCTGGAGCTGGCAGGACAAGATCATGTCCTTCGATTCTGGGAAGAGGACAGGGTCATCGGCTGCGAAGAGAATCGAATGGATGCGCTTATCTTACAATCGGTCGCTGAACTGCAAGAGCAGCACCATTCTGGTGATCTGGTTAAAGCAGGGGACGTCTTAGATCGTATATTCGAAATTTCACGCCAATTCGTAAGTTATTCTTATATCGTGCACAGAATCTGGTTCTTAGTCAGTGAGGGGGTCCTCATGTTCAAGGGGTTACCGGGCTTTCCCCATCAATTTTCGATAGGTTTGCCTAAAGCTTAAGGAGCCGCCAAATGGCGGCTTTTTTGATTTGACTGGAAAATCCATTCGCATTGGCATGGTTTCCTTGGATTAGTTGCAACCACAGGTTATTTACAGTAAACTGTCTGTTACAACTTGTTATACGGAAGGATGAAAGATAACCATGACCATACCTTCATTGCATAGAATTAATGAACTGAGCCGCAAGCAGAAGACCGAAGGTCTGAGCCAAGAAGAATACACTGAACAGCAGCAGCTTCGTCAGGAATATTTGCAAGCCATCCGAGGGCAGGTTCTCTCGACCATGTCTACGTTGAAAGTTGTGGACCCGAATGGCGAGGACGTTACCCCGGAGAAACTGAAAATTACGCAAAAACAGAATACGTCAAAGCTCCATTAAGCTTCGTGCTTGGTTAGTTTCTGTTTTGGATTCATTGGTCTCCGCACCCGCACAGGGATAGGCAAACGTTTACCCTGTGTATGGTGTGGAGTTTTTTTTGTGCGGAATGAACTTTTATATATCACCAGATAGTTAGAGCTAAAGAACTAGTTACGGTTGATTTTTGCTTTGTAAACTACCAGTTTAAAAGTTGATCGGTGCAATGCCCTCAGCTTGCCAAACTGTACCTCTTCGTTCGTACTCGAATAACTGTTCAACAGCATTTGCGATTTGAGGTCCCAATTCACGCTCAACCAAATATAGGGAAACATCAAGTCCAGATGTCACACCGCCACCAGTCACCAGGCGAGGACCATCTTCAACGACTCTTGCATCAATCGGATTTGCACCGAGAGCTTTCAGTGCAGTCATTCCGATCTGATTGGTAACGGCGTGTCGATCCTTCAACATGCCGCCCATAGCAAGCAGCAATGAACCTCCACAAACGGTGGCAACCGTAACATCCTTATTATCCATGGACTTTTTTAACATCGCAGGGAGACGGGTTTGCAGGGCTCCTTTTAACACATTCGGAATGGCATCTTCCGAATTGCCTGCTGGTTTACCCGAAGCTCCAGGAACCAAGATAATTCCGGAGCGATTAGGGTCTAAGACGGCTTCGGCTTTGAGGGAAGGGCCATTCAAACCGCTCGGGACCGAGCGCTTGCCTTCTGCGGATACCAATTCCACGGTAACTTTTCCTCCAGAGTACATTCCAGCTGCAGCGAATACTTCATATGGGGCCAGTGCATCCAGCAGATCAAACCCATCAAACAATACGATTTGAACATGCAGATTTCTGTTTTTGAACTCATCTTGATTCTTATTCGCTTTCGCGCTTGCAGCCGGAGCAAACAAACTAAGTATCAGTGTTAACGACATAAGTAAACTAATCATTTTTTTCATTCGATTACCCATTCCTTTCGTTTCGATCTGATGATGATTTCAGGAATAACAATCAGCAGTGCAATAGAGCCGTAAAGGCCAATGGTGTAGCTTGTGGCGTAAACCATGCCGAAACCCTGATGAACAAGAGAGGTGATAAGATGAATCAACAGGTTCGTGAAGCAGAAGGCGTAACTCCGGATCATCCAGTTCCGGTGCCGGTCGATTCGTTTCCTCTTGATCTGGATGAGCGCCGTAATGGTGACAAACAGCCAGATCAGATTGAGCGCGTTGAATCCCATGCTGCTGATTTTTCCGCCGGTGGCGTAAGGCGCCATATATCCGGAGGTCAGGACAACCAGCAGTACGGACACGAGATAAACGTAGCCGTTGAAACGATGGAACCTGCGGCTTTTTTCAAACATTCGATTGGAAAAGTTGATCAAGCCCGACGCCATGGCCAGACATGCAAATCCAACATGAACGTACATGACATTCAACCAGACCGGAAGATTCAGCTCCCGCTTCAGCCCGGTTTTACGGCTTAAAAAACCAGCGGCACCGGGATCGATCCAATAGTTTTTGACCAGGGCGTATAGAATAAACACAAGGCTGACACAGGCCAGGAGCCGGTATAATGATTTCCGTTTCTTCATGCAGTTCCACAACCTCCGAATCTTAAGAAACCCGTGTTCCGGTTAATTTGGATGCCGGCAGCATGCCGGCCTTGGCGGTTCCGGTCATAACATCTCCGTCCGCGGTAACTTCGAATTTCAGGTTCAGGCGCATGGGCTTCGTGATGGGAAGCGACCAGGCCAGCTTGCCGTTCTGAAGCACAGGGCTCCTGAATCGGATGGTTTCATCTCCTTGCGTTGCCGTACCTTCGATGATGTCGTTCCTTGCCAATATGGAGAGCCTGACTTCCATTTTCCCGACAGGCGTAGCAATCATTGTATCCCAATCCCCTTCGAATATAGATGCCTGCGTGAGTTGGTGACCCGAGGATGCGTTAGTTAACGCCCCATGGTTCGCTGCTGCGTTCGGTTCGCTGTCGTCCGGCAAAGACTTCTGCGTGCTTGGTGCCAGACCGATCCCCTTCCAAACCGTTCCTCTTCGTTCGTACTCGAATAACTGCTCTACCGCGTGCGCGATGCGCGGTCCGAGTTCCCGTTCCACCAAGTACAGTGCCACATCAAGCCCGGATGTGACACCGCCCCCGGTAACGAGGCTGCCGTCGTCCACGACCCGTGCCTTGATCGGGACTGCCCCGGTTGCACCAAGCAAGCCCATGCCAAGGTGATGCGTTACCGCAGTTCTCCCTTCCAATAGCCCGCCCATGGCCAGCAGCAGAGAGCCGCCGCAAACGGTAGCGACTACGATGTCCTGCCGGTCGAGCGCCTGCCCGATCATACCGGTTAATTCGGTATTCATTGCCCGGCCCAAAATAGCTGGGATCGAATCGGGGCCATCACCGTCGACCTCGCCAGACGCTCCCGGTACGAGAATGATGCCCGCGCATTCCGGATTCAATCGGCTGTTCGCTTCAATTTTTAATCCGTTAACGCCGCTAGCCACAGCCCTTGACCCTTCGGCCGTGACCAATTCCACGCTTAACTCATGTTCT
The DNA here is from genome assembly GCF_041954005.1 of Priestia sp. BR_2. NCBI lineage: Bacteria > Bacillati > Bacillota > Bacilli > Caryophanales > Bacillaceae > Priestia > Priestia sp. BR_2. The sequence goes on from NZ_JAVFHM010000276.1 coordinate 94,259, forward strand.
GCAAACGACGCTGCCGCGCAAAAAACCTCGTAAGGCGCAATGGCATCCAGTAGGTCGAAACCATCAAATAACACGATTTGTACAGTTAGCATATAAATCCTCCCGTCTTAGGTGCGATGACGAATCGCGTAGATTCGACTGCATTGCCCGGACGACCTCCCGAATGAAGCCCCGTCCGTGTTCGCAAATAGAAGTTTAACAAACGAATATCTCAAACGAAGTCGTAAAAAGGTCACAAAAGTATAAACAAACCATCACAATTCATGGCCTCTCGTCGGTTCCTGCAAAAAAAATGATAAACTAGATGGCAAAGGTGGGATTTGCATGAGCGGAGACAATACGATACTCGTTGTAGACGATGACCAAAGCATCGTCGAACTATTAAGGGACTTTCTTGAGAATGACAGCTTTCAAGTGAAGACTGCTTGTGATGCGGAGGAGGCGTGGGCCATATTCCAACAGCATCCCATTCAGTGCATGGTTCTGGACATCATGATGCCGGGACAAAATGGATTTGAGCTGTGCCGCAGGATTCGGGCGGAAAGCCCTGTTCCGATTCTCTTTTTGAGTGCCCGCAGCGACGACGTGGACAAAATCCGGGGGCTGACGCTCGGCGGCGACGATTATATCGTCAAAACGGCTTCTCCCGGGGAGATCGTTGCCCGCGTGAAAGCCGTACTGCGGCGCTCCGCGACCCGGCAGCCAGTGGAGGGAAGGGTGTTGGATTACGGCCGCCTCCGGTTGAATTTGTCCACAAGAGAAGTGGTCGTGGAAGGCAATAACGTCGTGCTCACGCCGAAGGAGTTCGAACTGCTGCGAGTATTCGCAGAGCATCCTAGACATGTTTTCACCTATGACCAGCTGCTTGCGAAATTTTGGGACGGGGTGGGCGACAGGCATACGATCCGTGTCCATCTCAGCCGGCTGCGCGAGAAAATCGAAGCTGATCCGAACCAGCCGCAATTGCTCGTTAACGTGTGGGGAGTAGGCTATCGCTTTGAGGGTCGTTGACATGAAGAAGCTGCGCATTCGTACCTTTACCATGCTTTGCTTTTTCTTTATCCTTCTGTTACCGTGGATCTTTTTTGTCACTGCCCATTTTATGGAGACCAAGACGCTCAGCTTCGAAAAAGGGCGTCTGCAAAATGAGACGCTGCAAAGTAATTTATCGGAAATGATAAACTTCATTGAAGCAGGCTCCGGCCAATGGACGGAACCGGCTTGGCAAAATCAATTGAAAACGGCGCTCCATGAAGCGAAAATGGATGTTCTTATTCAATCCGCGGAAGAGCGGGAGCTGTATCGGTCTAATCCGGAACGCAGCGGTACGTCGTTGTCAACGGAACGATTCTCCGTCATCAAGGATGGTCAATTGCTGGGTAGGGTAACTCTGTATTTGCCAAGAACCAATGAAAAACAGGTCATGTCGGCTTTTGCAGGACTGCTGCTTGCTATCTTGATTGTCGGAATGGGAATGAGACGGTTCGTGCTCAAACCGCTTGAGAAGATGGGAAATGCAGCCAGGCAAATCGCGACAGGCGATTGGAACGCGCGGTTGCCCTCATCCTGGGTCACCGAAATCGCCGAAGTACGCGATGGATTTGAAGTGATGGTGAAGGGGCTTGAGAAATCCTATCAAAAACAAGCCGAATTGGAACAGGAACGCCGATTCGTGATTGCTGCCGTTGCGCATGATTTGCGGACGCCGTTGTTTGCGTTGCGGGGTTATTTGGATGGTTTGGAACAAGGAATCGCTCAATCCCCGCAGATGGTCGCCAAATACGTAGCGGTATGCAAGGAAAAATCGGTGCAGTTGGATCGTCTTGTGGAGGATCTTTTCACATTTACGAGGATGGAATATTTGGAGGCGGAACTTAGCCGCAGCCTCGTTGATTTGAGAGATGTTATCCAGAATTCGATGGACAGCCTGCGGCCGCTGGCGGCTGACAAGCATATTACCTTTACCGCACAATTCATGGGCGATTGTCTACTAAGCGGCGATACGCATTTATTGGAGCGCGCTATGAATAATCTCATGGACAATGCCGTCAGACATACACCTCTGGATGGTGAAATTGCAGTGCAATGCTGTAAGGACGGCAACCGGATCAGGTTTACGATACGGGATACCGGACCGGGCTTCTCCTCGGCAGACCTGGAGCGCGTTTTTGAACCCTTGTACCGTGGGGAAGCGTCTCGAAGCCGATCAACTGGAGGCAGCGGTTTAGGGTTGACCATTTCACAAAGAATCATAAGGCGGCACGGAGGTGAAATAACCGTCAGCAACCATCCGGAGGGAGGAGCGCTGCTGGAAGGATGGTTACCTGCCGCAACCCCCGAACTATAGGATTAGGATATGGATGGTTGTTAGTCTTATCCCTCTCAGTGAGACGCACTTAAAAAGCCGCGAATAACGCGGCTTATTTGTATTTAAAGGATCCATGAATAGCTTTCGTGCCATTAAGTTCGTCTTACCCAATCAAGACATGATCTTCAGCATAGCCGATTTTGGAGGCACGCTTTTTCTGAGCCAATGCGAAAGCCAGCGTTAATGGACCCAGTCGTCCGGCAAACATCGTTATCGTCACAATGATTTTCCCCACGGAGGACAATTCGCTTGTCAATCCCATCGACAATCCCGTAGTGCTAAATGCCGATGTCGCTTCAAACAGCACTTCCAAGAAATGCTCTTCGAGCATTCCTTCAGATATGGTCAGCAGCAAGGAGACTCCCAGCACAACCACCAAAGAACCCATGACAACGGCTAACGCACGCATAACGGTTTCTCCTGCAATCTTGCGTTTGAAGGCATGGATTTGACCGCCACCGCGAAAGGTTTGGATTGTGGCTAATATAAGTACAATAAGCGTATTGATTTTAATGCCTCCGCCTGTGCCTCCGGAAGCAGCACCGATGAACATCAGAATGATAATGAAAAATTGAGAAGCTGCCAGCATGCTGCTGATGTCAATCGTGTTGAATCCCGAGCTTCGGGGCGTTATTCCTTGGAAAAATGCAGCCAGGACCTGTTCGCTATCGTTCAATTGGCCAAAAGTCGACGGATTCCAGCTCTCCATAAAGTATATAAATAGAAAACCGAGCAGAGATAGCGTTCCTGTCCCGACAAGAACAACCTTAGAGTGAAGCGAAAACTTCTTCCATGAACGTTTTTGGAATACATCCACAATGACGATATAACCGAGACCCCCAATGATAAACAGCACCACAATCGTAATGTTGACGATCGGATCGCCAACGAAGGGCGTCAGGCTGTCAGACCACAGGGCAAATCCGGCATTATTGAATGCGGAAACGGAATGGAAAATGGCGTAATAGGCTGCCTGACCCCAACCGAAATCCTGTTGCCAGCGAAGCGTAAGAACAATCGAAGCCAATGCTTCAAACGCGAAGGCTATAAGCACCATGTACATCGACAATTTAACCAAACCTTGTGCCGAAGTCGAATGAGTGGTTTGCTGAATAATGAGACGTTGTTTTAATCCGATTCTTTTGCCCAACACAATGGCAACCATGACGCCAAAAGTCATAAAGCCGAGTCCGCCAATTTGGATCAAAATCATAATAACGACTTGACCAAACGTCGAAAAAACACTCCCGGTGTCCAAGACAACAAGTCCGTTTACGCATATTGCCGAGGTGGCTGTAAAAAAAGCATCCAGCAGACCAACGGATCTGCCTGTGGAGGAAGAAAGTGGTAGCGCAAGCAATGCAGCTCCGATTAATATCAGTGTGAAAAAAACAAGCATAATGAGCTGAGGGGGGCTCATATTTTTTTTAAGTTTGTTGATGAACAACTCCATTTTAGCAGGAGCGGAATGTTGTGTATTTCGATCGTTCAATTTCATAATGGATTTACTCACAAGTTCCACTCCCTTTCTTCAGTGATTGCTGGATTTTTCATGAATTTCTCTGTTTTGGAAAAAAGACGAATCTACTACTTTTCCGTGACTAATTTTCAAATAGTGGACTTCGTGATCTTTTTTTAACTTCAACAAACCTGTGTCAAAATCGGTATTCAATTCTTTGAAAAATAGTCCCTCGGCTATAGAGTTACTGGAATCACTCCCGGATTTCTTATTATCGATGAGAAAATGAGGACCATCCTTGAAAACCATGACTCGAATTCCGCGCTCATGGGTGTCATCCGTTTGCTCGTCCATCCTTTGAACCGCTACAATGTGCAGATCCGTTTCGCCGATCTGGTTTAAGAGCTCGTTGACAATCGAGCCGCGTGTTATTTCTTGCCATCGTGTTTGTCCGGATTGTCCGATAATTAGTTGAGTTATATGAAGATTCTTGACGGTTTCCGCTATAATTTCCGAAGCTTTTCGATCTTCATTCGTTTTGACGATAAAGGTTGCCCCATATTCATCACATTTCGTTTGCCACTCGGCCATATACCTTTCTTGTGCTTGATCGAGCTCATTTTCACGTTTTGGAATAACGCTTAACACAAACAGGGGACACTGAAGCAGACGGGCTAATTCACCACCTCGGCGAATAAGACGTTCTCCGTTTGGACCGTAATATACCTTTCTCTTATACAAATCTTACGCTGC
>NZ_JAVFHM010000277.1:0-556 GCF_041954005.1 Priestia sp. BR_2
AAATGCTCCTAATGTCCTTAAATAAATATACATACATATTTTGTTTATCCGAATAAACTATATAGAAAAATAAAAAAGGATGATTAAAATGAAAAAACATTATACCTATTATAACTCGGAAGATGATAAATATTATATAGACAGGCCTTCTGCTTAGGAAGAAAATAAAATATACCACTCCTGGTGAATGTGTAGGGATCAGATATCGGATAGGAGATGAATGGCATGTAGGAAATGGGCGATATCTATATTGGACAGGCCAAGTAAGTCACTGTATATTTGATGAACGCCCGCAAAGTACAAATAGGCAATTTTTACGGCAGATTTGGTACGCACATTGGATACTCGATTCAAAAAACGAATGAAATATTATACACCAAAAAACCTCTCAAGGGCCTGGATCTCCAAGAGGTGAACGTAGAATTTATGTGTTTAAAAATCTGCTTCCTGGCCTTTTCGTATTATCCATTAGTGAGAAAAATAGAGAATAATCCTTCGTCCAACTATAACCTCCAGCCTCCATCAAGTGTCTTTTCAACATTCCACAAATAATGTG
>NZ_JAVFHM010000278.1:0-1065 GCF_041954005.1 Priestia sp. BR_2
GGGAGAGGTAAATGTGAAAAAAAAACAAATTAATGCAATAGAAGTGGCTAAGCTAGCTAATGTATCACAATCGACGGTTTCTAGGGTATTCACTCCAGGTGCCAAAGTGTCTCCTAGGACACAAAAACGCGTGTTAGAAGCTGCCCAAAAAATAGGATATCGTCCAAATGCTTTAGCAAGAGGGCTAATAACTAATAAGACTAACATAATCGGACTTGTAATGGGTAATATTCAAAACCCTTTTTATCCAGAAATCCTCGATGAATTCACAAAAAGTTTGTATGAAAAAGGGTATCATGTACTTTTTTTTCATACAAAGAATGATGAAATTACCCAAGATGAAGTATCCCAATTTCTTGAATACAATGTAGAGGGTGTGATAGTGACAGACGTTTTGCTATCTTCAAATGTTGTCTCCAAACTTTCTACACATGATATACCTATTATTCTTTTCAATCGATATACCCAAGATTCTTCCTGTCATTCTGTATGTTGTGATAATTATTCCGCGGGTATGAAAATCGGGGAGTATTTATATAAACAAGGTCATCAAAAGTTCACTTATATTACCGGTCGTACAAATACATCAACGAGTCGTGATCGTGAGAGGGGATTCGCTGAGTTTCTTTTACAAAAAGGAATAAAACCGGTAATTGAAGAAGGAGATTACACTTATGAAGCCGGTTACTCTGTAGCAATGAGTGTACTAAAAAATAGAAATCGTCCGGATGCTATTTTCTGTGCAAATGATATTATAGCTTTAGGAGTAATAGATGCTGCTAAAATATTAGGTCTATCTATTCCAAATGAATTGTCAATTGTAGGATTTGATGATATTTCAATGGCTTCTTGGCCTCCTTATTCTTTAACAACTTGGCAGCAACCAGTAAAAGAAATGATTGAAGCAACTATTAATATGTTATTAAATACAGTGGATGGAGAAGCGACCAAGCCTCAATCTCTACTTTTTTCAGGCAAGCTTCTTGAGAGAAAATCTGTAAGACTTCTCAAAAATAGTTGACAATGAAAGGGCTATCATTTATGATTTAGTAGACGCAATAGTGT
>NZ_JAVFHM010000279.1:0-1691 GCF_041954005.1 Priestia sp. BR_2
GGGAGAGATTTGTCATGGCGAGAGTTTTCAAACAGGGGAAAAGTCAGGAAGAAATTAATCAAAATGATATGCAAGTATCAGCAACAGTAAGTCAAACCATTAGAAAAATTGAGGACGAAGGAGACAGTGCAGTTAGAGAACTATCAAGAAAATTTGATAATTGGTCTCCGGAAAATTTCAGATTGAGCAATCAGCAAATCATTGAGATTGTGAATAGTGTACCAGAGCAAACAATTGAAGATATTAAATTTGCTCAAAATAATGTACGAAGATTTGCTGAAGAACAGAGAAAATCTATGCTAGACATTGAAGTAGAAACATTACCTGGCGTTATTTTAGGCCATAAAAATATTCCAGTTGGAAGTGTCGGATGTTATATTCCAGGTGGACGTTATCCTATGGTTGCTTCTGCACATATGAGTGTACTGACAGCAAAGGTAGCTGGAGTAAAACGAGTGATTGCTTGTACTCCACCTATTGGAGGAGAAATTCCATCAGCTACAGTAGCAGCCATGCATTTAGCAGGAGCCGACGAAATCTACATTCTTGGGGGAATTCAAGCAATGGCTGCCATGGCTGTTGGTACGGAAACAATTGAACCTGTAGATATGCTGGTAGGGCCAGGTAATGCTTATGTGGCAGAAGCAAAACGTCAATTGTATGGTCGTGTTGGAATCGATCTCTTTGCAGGCCCTACAGAAACATTAGTTGTAGCTGATGAAACAGCAGACGCAGAAATGATTGCCACTGACATTTTAGGACAGGGAGAACATGGACCAACTTCACCAGGAGCATTAATTACAATATCTGAAAAGTTAGCTCAAGAAACTGTAGAAGAAATTGAGCGTCAGCTCGAAAAGCTTCCAACAGCTGATGTAGCACGTGTTTCATGGGAGGATTACGGCAAGATCATAATTGTAGAAAATGAACAGGAAGCTTTAATAGAAGCAGACAAATTAGCTTTTGAGCACGTTGAAATCTTAACTGAAAACCCAGATTATTTTTTAGAAAACATGAATAATTACGGATGTTTATTTTTAGGTCCTGAGACAAATGTAGCTTATGGTGATAAAGTCATTGGCACAAACCATACGCTTCCAACAAAAGGAGCTGCACGCTATACTGGTGGACTGTGGGTAGGTAAATTTTTAAAAACATGTACTTATCAAAAGGTTACAGAAGAAGCTAGCGCGCATATTGGGGAATATGCAGCACGCCTTTGTCAACTAGAGAACTTCTCTGGACATGCTGAACAAGCTTTACTTCGCGTACGTCGTTATGGAAAAGTAACAGCAAAATAACCAATAAAAGGGATGCATAAACTTTTTATGTATCCTTTTTCAGTAAGTTTTTGTTCTTTAGATGAATTACTGATTATCCCTATTAAAATATTGAAAGCGTTTGCTTTTAGAGGGTTAGCGGTAGAATTACTAGAGTTTAATATGGTTTAAAGGTTTAAAGGCTAAAATTTAAACTAAGAAAGAAAATATAATAAGTTGCGACGAGAAATATAGGGGGAGAAACAATGGATTTAGTCATCATTATACTTGCTTTAGGGCTCTTAATGCTTATTGCTTACCGAGGTTTTTCTGTCATTCTTTTTGCACCTCTATGTGCATTACTTGCGGTTATATTAACGGAACCTAGCTATGCTTTACCTTTCTTTTCTAATATTTTTATGGAAAAGATGG
>NZ_JAVFHM010000280.1:0-851 GCF_041954005.1 Priestia sp. BR_2
TTAATCTGGTCTCCCTATTAAATTAAGTTCAGCTATGTGGCTGCATGACGACGACACTAGCTCCGCTTGTGCGTGATATTCCGGTATTAAACCGTGATCTGGAGTACATTAACGGTGGGTGTGCTGGCGTGGATTCCAAAATTTGTGGATTATCGGCAACGAGCGGCACGGGTGTCAACACTAGCCCCTCCGACGGCTGCGTCACATGGGTATATGGGTAAATGTCCGCAGTGGCCCGTAACAACTTCAGTAAATCTCGGGTGTGCATGGACTTAAAACGGCTCAGTTGGCCGCATTAGCGTAGTTGAGGACTCTGGTTCCGCTATTTCCTTAAATTCCGCCTTTTAGCAGTAGGCTGAGGACACCAGATCCGCTATTGCGAGATATTCCGGGATTAATCCGTGATCTTGGGTACATTAACGGATCGTGTGTCCGCGTGGATTCGAAAATAGGTGGATTATCTGCAAATAGCGGATCGTGTGTCCGGACGGGATCCCCAAACGGCTGGATTAGAGTGATTAGTGGGTAAATGTCCGCAGTGGCACGTAACAACTTCAGTAAATCTCGGGTGTGCATGGACTTAAAACGGCTCAGTTGGCCGCATTAGCGTAGTTGAGGACGCGGCTTTGGTACATTCCTTACGCTCCGCCCGTTAGCAGCAGGCTGAGGCCACGAGGTCCGCCATTGCGGGAAATTACAGGATTAAGCCGGGATCTTGGATACATTAACGGATCGTGTGTCCGCATAGATTGCAAAATAGGTGGATGCTCGGCAAATAGCGGAGCGTGGGTCCGGGAGGGCTCCCTAACCAGCAGGAGTACTGCGAGTGGGGGGGAAAGGGACGGAGTGTA
>NZ_JAVFHM010000281.1:0-56235 GCF_041954005.1 Priestia sp. BR_2
CACAATGCTGCAAAATAAATTATCCGGTATTAGCTACCGTTTCCGGTAGTTATCCCAGTCTTGAGGGCAGGTTGCCTACGTGTTACTCACCCGTCCGCCGCTAACCATCAGGAGTGCAAGCACTCCATCAAGTCCGCTCGACTTGCATGTATTAGGCACGCCGCCAGCGTTCGTCCTGAGCCAGGATCAAACTCTCCAATAAAGTTTGACTTGCTCATTTCTTAACTGACGAGAATTTGTTCAATTCTCTTTATGCTCCATCATCCGACAAACCAAAGCTTGTACATGATGATTTCGCAATGGATCCCACTAGTGAAATCCTTACTCACTCGTTGTTCAGTTTTCAAAGATCAATCACATTTTGTTTGTCATCCGCATCTCAGCGGCGACTTTTATAATATATCATACTAGCTTGCTGTTGGTCAAGAAGTTTTTTTAATTATTTTCAAATTCAAGTTCTGCCTGACCGGTGAATCTCTATCACCCGCAATCAAACGGGCGAACATTAATGTATCATAGAATATGAGCATACGTCAACTACCTAATATCGTAAATTTTAAACCGACAAGTAGGGCCACACCCGGCAAGCCCAGGACCATGACCGTTCCTATGGTCATCGGATTCAGAGGAATATACGCTTCAGCTGCTAGTCCGGTGAAATTCACAACATAGATAGCTACAGCCGAAAGGGCCAGATGCGCCCCGAATACAGTCAGCCATCCCAGCCCGAGCTTCTTTCTAAACACAACATAGATAAGCAGCAAGAGCGATATGCATAGTACGCCAAGCACAATCAATTTCATAGATACTCCTCCTTCAAAGGTCAATAGGAATCCTATCAATCACTCTCGGTTAACCGTTCTCCCTTTTTTGCTCGATATACTGCATCCTTGCTCCATCCAGATTAAGCTGCTTGGCCTGTTTAAGATTCATCTGGTATTTGCGCTCTGCCGCCTCCAACATGTAGATCGCATAATCGATCTGATCCTGTCCCGTAGCCTCCTGGAACAGCAAGTGCGCCCGCTCCCACTCCATCTGGGATCTCTGGACGTCCAGGAAGACATGCCACATCCGTTCTTGCTCCTCTGCCGTGATATACGTTTCCTCTTCTTTCTTCCTCGACTTCCACCATATCTTCATTCCGTTCACTCCCTATGAATATGAATGATTGACCTGCCCTTATAAAGACCGTCTGTAACATTCATATCGAGAGAGGGACAAACTTAGAACCATAAGAACACTTTCAATTTCTACTTTCTTGGCCTAGAAATGCGCAAACAAAAAACGAGCCATCAGAATCGCTTCCAATGCTCGTTCTTGTGTTGCTTTCATATTTCAATCAAATGCTGCAGGGATCCATAATATCAGTTCAGTTCTCTTCGACCTTCAAGCGCTTTGGATAAAGTCACTTCATCTGCGTACTCCAGGTCACCGCCAACCGGCAGTCCATGGGCAATACGAGTCACCTTAATATCAAAAGGACGGACCAGGCGCGATATGTACATCGCCGTTGCCTCTCCCTCGATATTAGCGTTCGTCGCCAAAATGAGTTCTTTCACTCGTTCGTCACTCAAGCGCGTGAGGAGCTCCTTCAAACGGATTTCATCCGGCCCGATCCCCTCCATCGGAGATATGGCCCCATGGAGGACATGATAGTAGCCCTCGAATTCCTTCGTGCGCTCCATCGCCACCAGATCCTTCGCATCCTGTACAACGCAGATGATCGAAGCATCCCGAGTCTTGTCCTGACATACCCGGCATGGATCCGTATCCGTGATGTTGCAGCAGACGGAGCAGTAGTGCAGATTCCTTTTGACACTGACTAGCGCTTTGGCAAAATCAATAACGTCATCTTCCTTCATGTTCAGAACATGAAAAGCCAGGCGGGCGGCCGTTTTCGGCCCCACACCCGGCAGTCGCGTAAAGGCATCGATGAGCTTCGCGATCGGTTCAGGATAGTACAAATGTAACTACTCCTTCTAGGTTAGTTTAGAACAAGCCCGGGATTTTCATGCCGCCTGTGAATTTGCCCATATCGGCGTTCGCAATTTCTTCAGCCTTGGCAAGTGCATCGTTAACCGCAGTCAGCACCAGATCCTGCAGCATTTCCACATCATCCGGGTCAACCGCCTCAGGCTTGATGTTGATGGACAAAATTTGTTTATGGCCATTCGCTTCTACGGTAACCACGCCGCCGCCGGAAGTTCCTTCAACGGTTTTTGTAGCAAGCTCTTCCTGCGCCTTCAGCATTTGCTCCTGCATCTTTTTCACTTGCTTCATCATTTGGTTCATATTATTCATGATTCATCTCTCCTTATAATTAGGGTGCACGTAGGGACGCGCTAGTCTTTTATGACAACGAGGTCTTCTCCAAACAGCTGGATCGCCTCATCAATCCATGGTTTTTCTCCACCGGCATCAGCTTCTTCATGTTCCAGCTTAAGCTCTTCCGCCTGAGGCTTGCCTACTCCTTCTACCGCATCATTCCAGTCGCGAAGCATCATGGTCACCAGATGGTACGGCTTGCCGAGCATAGACTCAAGAACCCCTTCAATCACCTGTTTGTTGGCAGGTTTCTCCGTGGTTTCGCGGTGGATGTTGTTTTTGAAAGCGACAAGCACCTTGTCTTCCCATACGGATACGGGCTCACCATCCATCAGCCATGCGTGAACCGTTACCTTCTCCTCTTTCACGTTCTGCAGAATTTGGGCCCACTGCCGATGTACAGCGGTATAATCCTCTCCGGTCCGGGAGGATACATACTGATCCATATGCTGCGGAATCTTGGCCGTTGAAGCTGCTTTCGGTGCAGGTGTACGGGCAGACTTGGCCGGTTCGCGTTGATTCGATGCAGGAACACCGTTTTGAATCAGACGCTCCAGCTTTTTCTCAAGTGCGGCTACATGCTGTTTCAACTGAACCAGTTCTCCCGCATCGGCGGTAGAATGGGCAGCTGCGGCCCCGCCGCCGGATTGGGTAATGCCGGAAAGCTTGAGCAGTGCCACCTCAAACAGGGTTTGCGGCTGCGAGGCATATTTCATCTCACTCTGATAACGGTTGAGCGTATCAATCATTTGAAACAGCTCATCCCGGCTGAAGGCATTTGCCATCTCCTGAAACTCGGCCGGGTTCAAAACCCGATCGGTCAGCTTGTCGGCATCGGGAACCATCTTGATCATAAGCAAATCGCGGAAATAGTACAGGAGATTCTCCATGCATTTATCTGCGCTTTTTCCCTCCTGCATAAATTGCTCCACGATCTGCAGGACCAGTCCGGCATCCCCCTGCTTCACGGCGCCGGCCAGACGGCCAAACTGCTCTGAGGCAATGCCTCCCGTCATGTCCATGACCTGCCGGTAAGATACGGTACCTCCAGTGAAGGAAGCGATCTGATCCAGAATGCTCAAAGCATCCCGCATACCGCCATCCGATAGACGCGCAATATACTGCAGCGCTTCATGCTCAGCCGTAATGCCTTCTTCCCCGCAGATCTGCTCCAGACGTCCGGTTTGTTCCTCCAGGGACACCCTACGGAAGTCAAACCGCTGACAGCGTGAGATAATCGTTGCCGGAAGCCTGTGCGGCTCTGTTGTCGCTAGTATAAACATCACGTGTGCCGGCGGCTCCTCCAGCGTTTTCAGCAAGGCATTGAACGCTTCCGTCGTCAGCATGTGTACTTCGTCAATAATATAAACCTTGCGCCGCACTTCGGTCGGTGCGTATTTGACTTTCTCCCGCAAATCACGAATCTCCTCGACGCCGCGGTTGGATGCCGCATCGATCTCCTGGACATCCATGACGGCTCCGGACGTTATGCGCCGGCAGGCCTCGCATGCATTGCAGGGTTCCTCAGCCGGACCATGCTCGCAGTTCACGGCTTTGGCCAAAATTTTAGCGGCACTGGTCTTGCCTGTACCCCGTGGACCGCTGAACAGGTAGGCATGGGAAACCCGCTGCTCGCGAATGGCATTCTGCAGGGTCTGGATAATATGCTGCTGGCCCACCATGTCGCCGAACGACTGTGGTCGCCAAGCTCGATATAACGCGATATGTTCCACTATGCTTTACCCTCTTTCAACTTCCACTTCGCGAAGATTAGGAAATCCAAGGCTCACACCAAAGCCCAATCCTCACGTGCTTTACAAGTTATATTCATGGTCAATCCCAGCCTAAACGGCATGAGTCAACGGTTATATTATACTACATTCTATACTACTTTCCCCTGCCTTAGCAAAACGTTTACTTGGAAAACTTTATCCAAAGTTCACGTGAAGCATTCGCTCCAATTTAGAATCCCGCCTCGACAAAAAACACCCTTGCCAAAGGCAAAGGTGTTATGTGCAGATATGTATACCGTGCACCTGTTATTGATCATTGCGATCCGAGCGGCAATCCTGAGCAGCAACTCGGGCTAGGCACTCCTCCGGCACAAAAGCGGTCTTGCTTATGGCTGCTTCCTTCCGGACCTGACCAGGTTCACAAGTGCTCATTGCGGAGGACCCAACCGTCAACGTTGAGCGCAGGGACCAGCCTCACATCGACAACACCTCTAACAGGAATTCAACCTCGCTACAGCGGATTGCGAGTTACAGGGCACCGCTACCTCCCCGTCTAGCACGGCGAACTTTAGTATATCGCATGGCTACCAAAAAAGCAACCGACGGAAGAAGTTGCATACTCCATCGGCCCTGCAGACAGACAAAAACCCTTCGACCACAAGGGCGAAGGGTTTGTTTATTAGATACCGTATTTCTTCTTGAATCTATCAACACGACCGCCAGCATCCAGGAATTTCTGTTTACCTGTGAAGAACGGATGACAGTTCGAGCAAATCTCTACACGAAGATCGGGTTTCACAGAACCTGTTTCAAACGTATTACCGCAAGCACAAGTAACTGTAGTAACGTGATATTTCGGTTGAATATCTTGTTTCATTGTAGCTTTCACCTCTTTCCGCCCTGAGCCTCATGCGGACCCAGAGTTATATGGACACATAAAAGGAGTATAGCACGAGCATATTGAATGCGCAATAGTCCATACACAAATCATCAGACAAGTCCGCAATTGGAACTACACCCTATTTTTAGCACATTCGAGACCGTGCAAGTTATATAATCGAAGGCCGCTTTTTCGGTCTCGCCTGTCCAGCAGGGGGCACATGCGTATAGGAGCCGATCACCACATCCGGCAGCTCCTCCTGCATGATCTCGATCGCCTGCTTCATTCCGAGAATCTCGCCTTGCGCAGGCGGAATGAGGCCAAGATAGCTCTCAGGGTCAATATTCAGATTGCGAAGCTGAATCAATTTGAGTCCCGTGCGCCGGGCAAACTCGATCATGGCTTCCAGCTCTTCCTCGCGGTCGGTCACGCCCGGAAAGATCAGATAGTTAATGGATGTATATACGCCCTGATCCGTTGCGTAACGAAGAGATTTCTCCACATTAGCGAGCGTGTAGCCTCTTGGCTTGTAGTATGCGTTATAATGGGCATCCAATGCACTGATCGTGCTGACTCTCATCAGATCAAGACCCGCATCCACGATACCGCGGATAAAATCGGTCAGTCCCGCATTGGTGTTAATATTGATGTAACCCATATCGGTCTGTGCCCGGACTTCTCGCATGGCCTCTATAATGATCTTCGCCTGGGTGGAGGGTTCGCCCTCACAGCCTTGGCCAAAGCTAATGATCGACTCCGGAGTCTTCAGATGCTCCAGCATGACCTGCACCAGCTCATCCACTCTCGGACGGAAGTTCATGCGCGTCTGCGGGGAGACAAAGCCGCTGTCATCCGGCTGTTCCGAAATGCAACCGAAGCAGCCCGCATTGCAGGAGTAAGACACGGGAACCGCGCCTTCCCAGCGATTCAGGAAGGTGTTGGACGCCGTCAGGCATTCGTATCCCAGCGCACAGTTAGACAGATGTTCGTAGAGCCGGTTTTCCGGATACTTCTCCTTCAGCGTCTTAACCCCAAGCTCAAGGTCGTCCAGATCACAATTCACAGGATTCCATTTCTCGGGATCGTCGGACAAACGCGCCGTCGTATAGAAAGCGCCATCCTTCCATACGACCGCCGAGTAACCGAACAGCGGCAGCTTATACTCCTTGTCCGACTTCACGTACCCCGGCAGGCAAAGCCGGGTGTAGCCTTGCGGCAGAAGCGCTCCGACAGCCGTATACCCGTCCTCAAGCGGCATCATGTCACCGGTCTCCGGATCCATTCCGATCGCTCGGGTACTCGGCAGTCCGACCAGCGTAGCTCCCTCCGGCAAAGGTATCAATTCATCTTCCAATATCTCGACGATCATATCTCCGCTGCGGGCCAGCCCGAACAGCTCGGAATGATCGTATACATTCCCTTGTTCATCTGCATAAACCAAATACATGTTGATCTCCTATTCTCCGGTTGATTCAGGGCTTAGCTCTGAGGGGCCGTCGCCGCAGATGCACGCGATGGACGTCTGGCTGTCTGGCCCTGAGTCCCGGTTCCGCCGCCGTTGTTGGCATTCACGTCAAATGATGCCAAGAACTCCGCGTTATTCTTGCTATCACGCATTTTTTTAAGGAAGCCTTCCACAAAATCGGCAGAGTCGTTCATATTTTTGCGGATCGCCCAAATGGTATCCAGTTCATCCTTGTTCAGCAGCACCTCTTCGCGCCGGGTACCGGAGCGACGAATATCGATCGCCGGGAAAATACGGCGTTCCGCGAAGCGGCGGTCCAAGTGCAGCTCCATGTTGCCTGTGCCTTTAAATTCCTCATAAATGATATCATCCATCCGCGATCCGGTTTCAACCAAGGCTGTCGCCAGGATCGTCAAACTTCCGCCTTCCTCCACGTTACGAGCCGATCCGAAGAAACGTTTCGGACGATGGAATGCCGCAGGATCAATACCGCCGCTCAGCGTTCGGCCGGACGGAGGAATGACCAGGTTGTACGCACGAGCCAGACGGGTGATGCTGTCCAGCAAGATAACCACGTCCTTCTTATGCTCCACCAGCCGCAAGGCGCGCGACAATACCAGTTCCGCCACTTTGATATGGTTCTCCGGAAGCTCGTCAAAAGTAGAAGCAACCACCTCACCCTTAACGGAACGCTGCATATCCGTCACTTCTTCAGGCCGTTCATCGATGAGTAAAACAAACAGTTCAATCTCTGGATTGTTGGTTGAGATGCTGTTGGCGATTTCTTTCAAGAGGAGCGTTTTCCCTGCTTTTGGCGGTGCCACGATCAAACCGCGTTGTCCTAAACCTACGGGTGCAAGCAGATCCATAATTCGGGTTGACAACTGATTAGGGGATGTTTCAAGAACAAGCTTTTCTTGCGGATATAGAGGAGTCAAGGCTGGGAAGTGTAGTCGTTCCGCTGCGACGGCAGGATTCTCGCCATTCACGGCGTTGACCTGCAGCAGTCCGAAGTAACGTTCGTTCTCTTTCGGCGTCCGGCATTTGCCAGAAACCAAATCTCCGGTCCGTAAATCGAATTTGCGGATCTGGGAGGCCGAAATGTAGATATCCTCCGTGCTCGGCAAATAGTTGATCGGTCTCAGAAAACCGTATCCTTCCGGCAAAATCTCGAGTACGCCCTCCATGAACATCAAGCCGCTCTGTTCGGCCTGCGCCCGGAGAATGGCAAATATCAATTCTTTTTTCTTCAACTGGCCATAATAAGGAATCTGATACTTCTTGGCCAGCTTATACAGATCCGTCAGCTTCATGCCTTCCAAATCGGCTATTTGTAAATCCATTCAATAACCACCTATTCAATTATTTGTTTCTGTCGCAGCAGTTCCCTGCTGTCATGTAGTCTATTAGTCTATGAGAGCTTTACTAGGAGCATTACCCAAATCAGAGGGAGATATGCAGTTTCCACCACACATTTCCCTCATTTTGGTAAAAAAATCACTCTTCTTCGGTCTCACGCCACACGTCGGCACCCAGCTCTCGCAGATTGGAAACGAGATGGTCGTAGCCGCGGTCGATGAATTCCACGCCGCTTACCTCCGTTATCCCTTCAGGCACCGTCAGTCCCGCAATGACAAGAGCCGCACCCGCCCGCAGATCGGTCGCTTTGACCTTGGCTGCGTTCAGCGGGCCGCCTTCGATGATGGCAGAGCGTCCCTCCACGCGAATTTTGGCCCCCATGCGAACGAGCTCCGGAACATGTTTAAATCGGTTGCTATATACAAAATCACTAAGGACGCTGACGCCTTCCGCTTGCGTAAGGAGGCTGGTCATCGGTGACTGCAAATCCGTTGCAAATCCAGGATATATAAGCGCCTTCACATCCACATGCTGATACCGGGCTTTACCGATCACGCGGATGCTTTCGTCCAGCTCTTCGATGCCCACACCCATCTCGATCAGCTTGGCCGTGAGGGCCTCAAGATGTTTCGGGATGACGTTGTCAATCAGAACATCGCCGCGCGTAGCTGCGGCAGCAATCATATATGTACCGGCCTGAATCCGGTCTGGAATAATGGAATGTCGGCAGCCATGCATCTCGGTCACGCCCTCGATCCGGATGGTTTCCGTTCCGGCGCCCTTAATGACAGCTCCCATGGAATTCAAAAGTGTTGCAACATCTATAATTTCAGGCTCTTTCGCCGCGTTTTCGATAATTGTGGAGCCTTTGGCCTTGGCAGCCGCCAGCATAATGTTAATCGTTGCACCTACGCTGCTTACATCGAGGTAGATCTTCGCGCCCCGCAGCTCTTTGGCATGCAGGTGAATCGAGCCGTGTTCGTTGGTCACGGTCGCGCCAAGCGCTTCAAAGCCCTTGATGTGCTGGTCGATGGGACGAGGTTCAAAATTACAGCCGCCCGGCAGGCCGATCACGGCTTCTTTAAATCTTCCAAGCATGGCGCCCATCATATAGTAGGACGCGCGCAGTTTCTTGACGGGTCCGTTAGGCATCGGAATGGATTTGATATCAGAAGGGTCAATTCTCATCTGATTGCCTTCCCATGAAACTTGCCCGCCTAATTCCTCAAGGATCTCAGCATAAACAGCCACATCGCTGAGAAGCGGCAAATTATCAAGTACGACTTCCGATTCCGCCAGGATTGCGGCGGGAATTAACGCAATAGCACTGTTCTTGGCACCGCTGATTGTTACAGCACCTCGCAGTGGGCGTCCACCGCTGATCATCAATTTTTCCATAAGCTTTCGGTTCCCCCTACATCACTTCGCAGCCGGAAATGGTTCTGATGCCCGTCATACAAGAAAAACGTCGTATCGACGTTCCTAAAGGATGACAGACGCAATAAGCGTTCGTTTTCGTAGCGATTATCCGGTTGTGAAGCCTCACAATCCGCTTGCGCTTTTTGATAACTTAATAAATGAAATGGAAAAACACCGGCTATGCGGTGTGCTTTCCATTTCATTGTATGCAGCATAAGACAGCCTAAAATATCTTAGGTGATTCCTATCGTCATGTTGCGGCCACGAAGGCTACAAGCGACTTTTGTGTGTTACGGGTGATTAAGCTTGATTGTTGGAACCAAACTCACGGATTTTGCCGACAACGGTTTCCTTGATTGCCTCGCGGCCTGGTTTCAGGAATGTGCGCGGATCGTAAGCTTCCGGTTTAGCGGCAAGCACTTCACGAACAACTTTGGTGAACGAGATTTGGTTCTCGGTGTTAACGTTGATTTTGGAAGTACCCAAGGAGATAGCTTTCTTGATGTCATGCGTCGGGATGCCCGTACCGCCATGAAGCACCAACGGGAGTTTCACAGCATCGCGAATCTCTTCCATCTCTTTGAACCCAAGGTTTGGTTCGCCTTTGTAAGGACCATGGACAGAACCAAGCGCAGGCGCCAATGTGTCGATGCCTGTCTCGTTCACGATGCGCACGCAGTCGTCAAGCTTCGCGTACATTACGTCGCCGATAACGTCATCCTCTTGTCCGCCGACCATGCCGACTTCGGCTTCAACGGAAACGCCTTTGGCGTGAGCATACTCAACCACTTGTTTCGTTGTTGCAATATTCGTCTCAATCGGGCTGTGGGAATCATCGATCATAACCGAAGTGAACCCTGCATCGATTGCTTCTTTACATTTCTCAACACTTGAACCGTG
Organism: Priestia sp. BR_2; assembly: GCF_041954005.1. Lineage (NCBI taxonomy): Bacteria > Bacillati > Bacillota > Bacilli > Caryophanales > Bacillaceae > Priestia > Priestia sp. BR_2. The sequence continues at coordinate 10,082 of NZ_JAVFHM010000281.1, forward strand.
GTCAAGGTGAATGGCAACAGGAACTGTAACTTTCAGGTCCTCCATCAAACCTTTTACCATGTGTACAACGGTGCTGAATCCACCCATGTAACGAGCTGCGCCTTCGGAAACACCAAGAATTACCGGCGATTTCTCTTGCTCAGCCGCTTCAAGAATTGCATATGTCCACTCCAGGTTGTTGATGTTGTATTGACCAACAGCATATTTACCTTCGAGTGCTTTGTTCAGCATGTCTGTCATTGATACTAATGGCATGGTTTCATCCTCCTATAGATGCTTAGTTTGTCTATGGTTTTTAGCCGATATAACATACGGACTTATTATACCACATCGCGTCATAAATACTAAACAAGCATTTCCTAAATTGCTGCGAAGGAACTCACATTCTGGCAAAAAAAAGAATTCCGCCCCTTGAGCAGAATTCATCATTCAACCGATGTTGTTCGCGGTCCCTTTCAGCTGCATGTTGACGGCTTGCCGCATCTCGTCGATGTCGAAGGGTTTGGTAAAATGCATCAGCGCTCCAAGATCGGTCGCTTCCTTGATCATGTCAAGCTCTCCATAGGCTGTCATCATGATCACCTTAATGTCCGGATTCATCTGTTTAATATGCTTCAAAATCTCAAGCCCGTCCATTCCAGGAATTTTCATATCCAGCAGCACCAAATCCGGGGCATGCATCTTCACGATTTCAAGGGCAGCCTTGCCGTTCGCCGCTTGGAACGTCTCATATCCTTCACTGCTGAACACTTCCACAAGCAGGATGCGGATCCCATTCTGGTCATCCACAATCAGCACTTTGTGTTTGCTTTGTTTGCTCATCCTTCCAACCTCCCGATACTTAAATCGTACAATGAGTATATGCAAACTCGAAAGTTCCTAACTTTCCCATAAACCGGCCATTATTTGTATTCGCCTGTAGATGTCGAATTCCTTCCTGTCCTAAAAAAAGTGAGAAAAAAAGATCGCGAATTGGCTGCATCCGAAATCGACAGCGCTGGACAGGGATTCCGGTCCTCAGCTCCACCCTTCACGCAGCGACAAACGAATTTGCACGCAAAAAAGAGCCTCTTCAAAAAGAGGCTCTTCCCAATTATGCCTGATGCTGGATCGAGGCTTTTACAAATTCACGGAACAATGGCTGCGGACGGTTCGGACGGGAAGTGAATTCCGGATGGAATTGCACGGCGAGGAACCAAGGATGTCCTGGCAGCTCCACGATCTCGACCAGGCGTCCGTCCGGTGAAGTACCGGAAATACGCAGGCCCGCTTTCTCGATATCTTCGCGGTATTGGTTGTTGAACTCGTACCGGTGACGATGTCTTTCGTAAACCAGCTCGTCCTGGTAGCAGGACTCCGCAAGCGATCCCGGAACCAGCTTGCACGGATACAGGCCAAGGCGCATCGTTCCGCCAAGATCCTCGATATCCTTCTGCTCCGGAAGCAGGTCGATAACCGGATATTCGGTAGCCGGATCAATTTCGGAGCTGTTCGCGCCGTTCAGACCTAAGATCGAACGGGCATATTCGATGACGGACACTTGCATGCCAAGGCAAATACCGAAGAATGGAATGTTGCGCTCGCGGGCATAACGGATCGCGCTGATCTTGCCTTCGATACCCCGGTCTCCAAATCCACCAGGTACCAGAATACCGCCGATGCCGTTCAACGTCTTTTCCACATTGTCCGCCGTAATTTCCTCGGCGTTCACCCAGCGGATCTTCACGTCGGCATTGGCATCGAAGCCGGCATGGGACAGGGATTCCACTACGCTGAGGTAGGCGTCATGAAGCGCGACATACTTGCCGACAATCGCAATCTCAACGGTCTTCTCCAGCTTGGAGACGCGCTCCACCAGATCTTCCCACTCGCTCATATCCGGCGCAGGAGTCGTCAGCTTCAGATGATTGACAACAATTTCGTCCAGGCCTTCATCGCGCAGATTCAGCGGCACCTCATACAGGGAGGACGCGTCGCGGCATTCTACGACCGCGTTAGGGTCGATATCGCAGAAGAGCGCGATTTTGGCTTTCATCTCGGTTGAAAGCTCATGCTCCGTACGGCACACGATGACATTCGGCTGAATGCCGATGCTGCGGAGTTCTTTTACGCTGTGCTGCGTCGGCTTCGTTTTCACTTCACCGGCTGCCTTAATATATGGAATGAGGGTTACATGAATATACATCACGTTCTCACGGCCAACATCGCTCTTGATTTGGCGGATGGCCTCCAGGAAAGGAAGGCTTTCGATATCGCCGACCGTTCCGCCGATTTCGGTAATGACCACATCCGAACCCGCTTCACGGCCCGCACGGAATACGCGCTCCTTGATCTCGTTCGTAATATGAGGAATAACCTGCACGGTGCCGCCCAAATATTCCCCCCGGCGTTCCTTGCTAATAACAGAAGAGTATACTTTTCCTGTTGTCACATTGCTGTTCTTCGACAGGTTAATATCGATGAAGCGCTCATAGTGTCCCAGGTCCAGGTCGGTTTCCGCACCGTCGTCAGTAACGAACACTTCGCCATGCTGGTAAGGACTCATGGTGCCCGGATCTATATTAATGTACGGATCGAATTTCTGAATCGTTACCTTGAGCCCTCTGTTCTTAAGCAATCTGCCGAGCGAAGCGGCGGTAATTCCCTTACCTAGAGATGACACGACTCCGCCTGTTACAAAAATATACTTTGTCACTGTTAAAAACCCTCCTATATAATCTCCATAACTTCAGGCGACATATGATGTTTATCCTAACCCGTTTTCCCCTGATTCATCAGAGGGACCAACAAAAACATCGCTCGCTTCCAATAATGGTGAGCGAGCTGACCTCCGACCTATTACAAACCGCATATATTGACGCTAAAATGATCCCCATCGGGCTGCCGGTACGGCATAACGTTATGAGGCTTCAGGGCGAGCGATTCCAATACATCTTCTTACTCTGCATATCTGAATCTTGGTCTTGCTATATTGGCCCGGAAGCTAGCGTCGTTTACACTTTCCGAGCCTTAAAAACAAAAAAAGTGACCCCGAATAAATAACGGGGCACTTTTATATTAAACATATTTAATCCACAATCATAAGCCCAAGCAATAGTTTACTCTGTGCCTTGTCTGCTTGTCAAGAGAAGAACCAACCTCAAAATTCCCCAATCGGCCGACATCGTAAAACAGAGTCATAAACCATGCGGACTGGCTTAAATTCCGAGCGGAATGACAGATTAATCTCTGTCGTCTTCCTCGAATTCTTCCTCTTCCAGATCTTCTTCCTCGGAATCCGCATCTTCGTCATCCAATTCGTCATCATCCAGAACAACGTCCTCATCTACATCATCGTCAGCATCGTCATCATCCGGGAAGAGATCGTCGTGATCATCGTCTTCATCGTCGATGCTGTCGAAATCCTCTTCGGCATCGTCACCGCTATAGGTATCCTCTTCATCCGTGAAGTCATCGTCATCGTCGTCTTCATCATTGATGATCCGCGGACGTTTGGCGTTCGCAATCGGATCTTCGGACTTCTCCAGCGGATACCAGCGCTTTAGTCCCCACAGATTCGTACCTACACATGCGAAACGTCCGTCTATATTGATCTCGGTATATAACTGGGCAATCGTTTCGTTAATTTCCTGTTCCGTAAAGCCGCGAAGCTTGGCCACCTCATTCATCAGGTCACGGTAATAATACGGCGTATTCGCCGCCTTCAGAACCATAAAAGCCAGGTCAACCATCGGGATTTCCTGAATCTTCTCCGGATCGATCTTTAAATTGAGCGGATTACTCACTAACGCACACTTCCTCTCACACAATCTTCACGTTATACCCTCAACATATCCATTATCAAAACTAAGTAAAACCTATTTGGAAATAAAAATCAAGTTTTTATGCTCCATTACCCATCAGATACCAAATGGAAAAAGACGGAGACGATTCTCTCCGCCTTCTGACTGTACCCGCCCCTAGGATCGACTCCTTACGGGATAGATAAGAGAACCTTGATATTCTCTCCATGTATCTTATGTTAGCCCTGCTGCTTTGACACGGTAAACAGGGCCTATTTCCCGGAAAAAGGGCAACATCCCATTCGGGCACTCTCCCCGGCTCATACAATACTGAAGCAACGGTTCATCGAGAAGGGAGATTGCCACACATGGATTACACCCGGATCATGCAATCACTACTTGCAGAGACGAACCCTATGCGGAACGTCCGGGAAATGAACCGGCGGCTCCTCACGTTTCATGACCCTCAGCTGTACCAGAAATGCATCCGCGAATGGAACCGGCTCGCAGGGAAAAGGCGTTTCCCGAGTTCGGTCAGCCGCTCGCCGCTTACTCGCACCATCATCGCTCCAGCTCCCCAAACCGCGAAGTTTGAAGCGGAGTTTCGGAACGAACTGATGGTTGAAGAGGATGAACAGGTTCATATCCACGCCATACAGGGGACAATAGGAACGCTAACCGGGATCCCATGGGGTATCAAGCAAATCAAAGCCCCTCAAGCCTGGTCTACCTCGACAGGACACCGCGTGAAGATTGCCGTTATCGACACAGGGGTGGATTTCGGTCACCCGGATCTGAAGTATTCGCTGACCCGAGGGGTCAACCTCGTCCATCGCAACATCCCGCCTTATGACGACAATGGGCATGGAACGCATATCTCGGGCACCATCGCTGCCGCGAACAGCACCCAAGGTATGATCGGCGTTGCTCCCAGATCTGTCGTGTATCCGGTCAAAGCCTTTGATCACAACGGCTCCGCCTTCGTGTCGGATATCATTCTGGCCATCGACTGGTGCGTGCGGGCCGAGATCGATATCATCAATATGAGTTTCGGCATGCAGACCCGAAGCCGCACGCTGCTGGATATCGTAAGCAAGGCCAACCAAGCAGGCGTCCTCATTGTGGCCTCTTCCGGCAATGACGGCAAACGCCGTACCGCGGACTATCCTGCCCGTTATCCCCAAACGATATCCGTCGGAGCTACCGACCGCAGCCGGAGAATCCCCGGCTTCAGTAACCGCGGGCAATTTGTCGATATTTATGCGCCCGGAGATAAAATCGTGTCAGCCTGGCTGCAGGGAAAATACCACGAAATGAGCGGCACTTCCATGGCCACTTCACACGTGAGCGGAGCAATCGCCCTGCTGCTTGCCCAGAAGCCTGACTTGAAAAAAACAGCTACGATCAAGGCCCTGCTGCGGCGCACCTCCTCCCCCCTTAAGCTCAAAAAAGGATACAGCGCCTCCGATGGAGAGGTAAATGCCTTGAAATTTTTGCGCGAGGGCATGAAATTATAAATTCGGTTCATCAGCAACGCAAACGCCCATTTCGTTCACGCATTAAAACAGCCGTCTTTCCAAAGAAAGACGGCTGTTGGCTGTTATGGCATATGAAAGGGAAGCCCCTTCTTACATGCGTTCCGGCGCCGATACGCCCATCAGGCGAAGCACGTTGGCAATGACCGTGCGGACGGCTGCCAGCAAAGCAAGGCGGGCTTGCGTTTGATTCGCGTCTTCCGTAATGACGCGTTCGGCTCTGTAGTAGCTGTGGAACAAGGAGGCCAGTTCATATACATACCGGATAAGCCGGTGCGGTGCATAGTTCTCCGCAGCAAGCGACACTTCCTGCGGGAGTTCTCCTAATTTGCGCAAAATGTCGTATTCATGCTCGGCGGTCAGAACGCTCAGGTTGACGTCGGCAAGCGGCAGGAGGCTAATGCCTTGCTCCTCCGCTTGGCGGAATACGCTGCAAATGCGTGCGTGCGCATACTGTACGTAGAAGACCGGGTTCTCGTTGGACGTGGACACTGCCAGATCCATGTCGAAATCCAAATGCGAATCCATGCTGCGCATGGTGAAGAAATAGCGGATCGCGTCCACGCCGACCTCATCCATCAAATCTTCCATCGTGACCGCTTTACCGGTACGCTTGGACATCTTCACCTTCTCGCCGTCCTGGAACAGGCTGACCATCTGGGCGATCAATACGATGAGTTTGTCCGGGTCATTGCCGAGCGCCTCCATGGCAGCCTTCATGCGCGGAACGTAACCATGGTGGTCGGCTCCCCAAATATTCAGGATCTTGTCATAGCCGCGCTCGTATTTATTGCGGTGGTACGCAATATCCGGCGTCAGGTAGGTATACGTTCCGTCATTCTTGACGAGGACGCGGTCTTTGTCATCCCCATAATCGGTGGTGCGGAGCCAGGTTGCCCCATCCTTCTCGTAAGCTTCGCCCTTGGCTTTCAGTTCTTCCAGGGATTTCTCCACCAGTCCATCCTCATACAGGGACGTTTCGCTAAACCACTCGTCAAAATGGACGCGGAATCGATTCAAATCGCGTTTGATTTTACCAAGTTCCTTCTCAAGCCCGAATTGACGCAGGAATGCCGTTCTCTCGCCAGGATCCATCGATAGCAAGGAATCGCCTTTCTCGGCTACGAGCTCTTTGGCAAACCCTTTGATATCCTCGCCATGGTATCCGTCTTCAGGCATTTCGGCATCCTGGCCGAGCTCCTGCAAATAGCGGGCTTCGAGGGATTTAACCAGGTTCACGACTTGGTTGCCTGCATCATTGATGTAGTATTCGCGCGTAACTTCGTATCCAGCAAAATCAAGCACATTGCAAAGGGCATCGCCTACCGCCGCTCCGCGGGCATGTCCAAGATGCAGGCTTCCGGTGGGATTGGCGCTGACAAACTCCATCTGGACCTTTTGCCCTTCGCCCGTAGCGATCCGCCCGTAGTTATCGCCCTGCTCTTGTACCAATGCCACGATCGGATAGAGATACCCCTTGTCCAAGGTAAAGTTAATAAACCCGGGCCCGGCGATCTCCGCTTTCTCAATGGAAGCCTTCGCCGTATCCAAATGTTCCAAGATAGCTTCCGCGATTTGCCGCGGGTTCTTCTTGGCAATCCGCGTCAGCTGCATCGCTACGTTCGTAGCCAAGTCGCCGTGCGACTTATCCTTCGGAACTTCCAGCGTAATGGCGGGCAGCTCCTCGCGGGACACCAGTCCGGCAGCTACGGCAGCGTCTCCTACCGCCTCTGCAACCAGCCCGTTAATGTGATCTAATGGATTCATAGTCATGATTCATGTGCCTCCTGAATAGTCAAACTGATCGAAAAGTGTCCCGAAAACTCGTCAAACACATATAAATCATACGCCCAAGCCGCTCGTCCGGTCACGCCCTCTAGCGCTAGCTCCAGACGCTGGGTGTGCGTAGACAGATTAAATGAAGTGAACGGGGAGCGATAATATCCAGGCAATTGCAGTCCCAGCTTAAACGCCTGCTCGGACTCCACCTCGCCATGACGGATCAGCTTCAGCTCGTCCTCCGTCAGTTTGAGCATGGCCCGGGTTTCCCCTTGATGCGGTCCAAGCGCCGGCTCCGTATAGCGCACATACAGCACCTTCCCCTTGATAAACGCCTCTGCGGGAAGCTCCTGTATCGTATTCTCTCCTTCGTGAAGGCTCTGAAGACGGATGTTCACTTGTTTTCGGTCGTTCATGTACGTTCCTCTTTTCCTTACCTATTGTATTACTATATCCAGTATAGCCTTGCAATTCAAATGAGGATTTTAGCAAAAGTAAAGAAAAATGTCTTTCGTCGTATTTTCGGAGAGGTTGGAGCGCATCCTTAATTCCCATATTTTTCGGCCCATTGCTCGCGCCATTCCCCGAAACTGTTACCCGTGATTTCCTCCAAGGTCTTTCCATCAATGGAATAAGGAGCTCCAGCTAAATCGTTCCGATCGGGGAACGAGGTTCCCCCGATGACCTTCCCCTCCGACATCATCACGAACAAGGCCGTATTCGTATTATACATGCGGTCAAGCGGATGCCCGGAAACCTTGAATCGATAGGTGACAATTTCTTTTCCGTAATAGTTTGCCGGATCTTGGCTCTGTACACTCCATGTCTGAATATAGGGGATTGCGCCGTTACCAGGTGCGAGAAGAGATTTCTCAAGCGTATAAGTAATCGGTTTACTGGAGTGGCTTACAATCTTATAGCCCAGCGATTTCACGTAAGAGGCCGCTATCTTCTGTTCTTCGGACATGGGTTTGCCGAAATGAACGCTTAGTTGCATGAATGAATATAGGATTACGATGCTTAAACCAATACCTGCCCATAACCAAATACGATTTCTCTTCATAAGCAGCCTCCCCATTACGTCGACCTGGCCTTTCATAGGATTAGAATACCAAAAAATTGAAATCAATGGGCGGTCAAGAAAAAGAATAGGCCTGATTCAAGAAGAATCAGGCATGATCCATACTATAGGTTACAGCGGAAGCAAGGATACCTTCTCCCGCGCGTCCAGCTTGGCCACCATGTCGTTCCAGGCTTGCGGTTTCTCGGGCAGCACCGAATAGTATCGTCTCAAGAAGTTGGCAATCAGCTCCGCGGGCAATTCATCAACGGCATCGTCGCCCGGCATGAAGCAAAAATCAAGCCCGCTCACCGCTTCGCCATCGTTGTTCCAGGACGGATGCACATAGTCGATATCCGTGCGTTTGTAACCCAGATGCGACAGGACTTCGCGGCGAACGAACGGATCCATCGGCTTCACGCCGCCGAATGCATGGTCCTGCACCCGATATGGATCGTAAATCTCGGCAAACATGCCGAACAGCTCTTTGCCGTTTGCTGCCGCCAATTGATTCAGATCCTTCAAGCGATGTTGTGCCAGGAATCGGCCGATGCCGAGCCCTTCACGCCCGATAATGGTAAAATCGGTCATCGCCACGTTCCAATCCTCGTAATAGCGGTATTCCGTCGTACCTACCACTTCGTCCTCATGCAGGGCAACAAATACCCGAATGCCCGGGTCTTCGAGCGGCTCTTTCCATAAGCTGAATTCCAGCACCTCTTCCGGAGGGAACACTTCCTTCATGAGATCGTGCATTTTGCGAAACAAGGGATCGTCGATGCTCGTAATGCGGATATATTCCATTAAATTAAAAGCCTCCTTATATATGTAATGAAAATATCTTTTATATTATGAAGATATTCGAAGCCGTGAAATCATCGTTCATTCTAAACCACTTTACCCTCGGAATGGATTCTTCCATTCCATCAAGGCCCCGTAATTGCAGGACTCCTCATCCTCCAAATACTCTGCCGCTACCCCGACGGGCGTCCGGCCGCACCGGAGCAGGAAGGTAATTACGGGGTCCTTGAGATCCCCCCTGACAACGGCATCCAAATATTCTACGGCCGACATTTCGTGCGCATGCCGATGATAGCCGGGCATCCGTCCGCCGCCAAGCAGCCGGTCCAGTCCCCTTTCGATGGTCACGTGATACAGCGACTGAATCAGCCATTTGCCGAGCCCAAGCTTGCGAAAGCGCGGCCTGACGCAAATGTCGGCGATGTATAGGGTATTTCCGTCCGGCTGATGCGTGCGGATGTATCCGTTATCCGTGGCCTCCGCCCAGGAGTGGGCAGGCTCCATCGGATCGTACTCCACAATGAGCGAGGTGATGGACCCGGCGAGCATGCCGTCCACTTCAACGCATAGGGCGCCCTCGGGAAACAAGGTGACATGCTGCATCAGCTGTTCCTTGTTCCACCATTGCTCCGGAGGATACGGAGGCGGGAACGTCTCGGATTGAATGGCGATCAGCTCGTCGAAGTCCGCTTCCGTGTAGCCTCGAATAACAACCGGCACCGGCCGGACGTCGTCGAATACATAAAACTGTTGATGAAACCGGGCCATTTCCTCTACACCGCCTTTTCCCATTTTATCAAACCATGATAAAAGACTTACTCCCAATCCGGATACAAATCCGTACGCCGGTCACGCCATGTCGTGACGGAGCCCTTCTCGCGCACTTGATATAATAAATCCAGATCGAGATCGGCGGTAATGATCATGTCGTTGTTCAGCTCTCCCTCGGCCAGCAGGCCCTTCGGCGGGAACGGAATATCGTTCGGCGTAATGATGGCAGCCTGCCCGAAGTTGGCACGCATCAGATCCACGGTAGGCAGCGATCCAACCGTGCCGGTCAGCACCACATAGATTTGATTCTCGATGGCGCGGGCATGGCTGGTATAACGCACGCGGTGGAATCCGTGACGATCATCGGTGCAGGACGGACAGAAAATGACGTCGGCCCCTTTGGCCTTGGCCATGCGCACGATCTCGGGAAATTCGATGTCATAGCAGGTGAGCATCGCGATGGTGCCTTTTTCTGTCTCGAATACTTCGAGCCCTTCGCCGGCCCCCATGTTCCAGCCGGTTATCTCCGAAGGCGTAATATGAATCTTCGCCTGTTCCGCAATGCGGCCGTCCGGATAGAACAGATGCGCCACATTGTACAGCTTCCCTTCCCGGCGAATGACGTGGGTCCCGCCAATGATATGCATGTTATATTGCTTCGCAAAGCCCTGGAACAGCTCGCGGTAACGGTCTGTGAAATCCGGAAGGTCATTGATCGTTAACGCCTGGCCCTGATCGTCCCCGATGGACATCAGCTGCGTCGTGAAAAATTCCGGAAACAGCACAAAATCGGCTTCGAACTCCTCCGCCGTTCGGATATAGTGCTCCGATTGACGGGCAAAATCGTCAAAGGATTGAATCGTGTGCAGATGATATTGCACGGCAGAAACGCGAAATTTCATGCTTCTCCTCCTTATGCATGGTTAGATGCTTTCATTATATCGGATTCCGGGCTTAGAGAACATGGGAACATCAAGTCGCCGTCAATTGGAAACCATAATCTTAAGCGCGTCCCTTAAGGTATACGGTTATCATCGACGGTACCTATGCCAAAGAATGCTCGAATTATGAAAAAATACTCGCCATTCATACCCACGCTTAACAATTCTCCTGTATACTGTCGTATGTAAGCCTCTTGTCTATACGATCAATCCCGGCCCTTACAAGCATACACACGAGCCCGTTTTGACTTTAGGGCTATCAGCTTGCCAAACTATAATGTGAGGTGTTCTGTTCACAATGATAACTCGTTCGATGGATTGGCTTCAGCAACATGACCACCTTATCTTCCGCTGGTTAAACCGCAAGATCAGCAACAAAATGGTGGATTCGATGCTCTCGCTGGTCACCCATATGGGGGGTGCTATCTTTACCATTGTGCTGACACTTTCGATAGCGTTTTTTGCACCGGAGCCGTGGGATACGATGGGATGGCAGAGCTTTATCGCACTGTCCCTCAGCTTCCTGATTACGGCTCTCATCAAAAAGAAACTGAGACGCATCCGGCCATACCAGGCATTGGAAAAAGTGAGGTTTGAAAAGAAACCGATGAAGGACCATTCGTTTCCTTCCGGACACTCGACGGCCATATTTTCCATCGTCACGCCATTTCTGTTCGTTACGCCCTGGCTGTCGTTGCTCTTGATCCTGCTGGCCCTTACGGTCAGTCTGTCACGCATTTATCTCGGCTTTCATTATCCTTCCGATTGTCTGGCGGGCTGTTTCGTCGGCACCGCTTCGGCACTACTGATCGTGCTTAGTTAAATAACCAGGCATCCTCGCGCAGTTCTCGCAACTGATGATGGGGGCCTGGTTTTTTTGACCTTCTCATCTGTAGATATCTCACCTAACAACAATTAAACGCCCTTCCTGTATATGCTCCTATCATAAAGCCACAAAAAACATGAAAAAAAATTCGAACCATTCCCGCTGGTAAATCGTACTAACTTATACATTCATAATAAGGAGGTATTTGTTCATTGAAGAAAAGATTATCACGAATGCTGGTAGCCCTGCTCGCGGTTACAATGATCCTTCCAGCCGGAGCCATGGCAGCAGATAACAGCCAGATTGCCGCTGCAGGAGGGGGTCTTGAGAAGATCGCCGCAGAGAAAGCCAAGCTGCTCACCGAGACGTATGGAACGACAAGCGTCCAATATGCCCTGATCGACAACGGCAAGATTACCGTTTCCGGGCAAGCGGGCGTCAATGATATCGAAGGAAAGATTCCGTTGACCGAAGATACGATGTATGGGATCGGCTCCACGAGCAAAGTGTTCACTGCCGCCGCGGTCATGAAATTGGTGGATGACGGGAAGATCAACCTGGATGCGCCTCTCGTTCAGTACATACCCGAATTCACGATGAAAGACGAACGATACAAAAAAATCACGCCGCGCATGCTGCTTAACCATTCCTCCGGTCTACAGGGCTCAAGCCTGAACAACGCGTTCTTGTTCGAAGATAACGACCCGCATGCACATGACACGCTGCTGAAGCAGTTGTCCACTCAAAACCTCAAAGCAGATCCGGGTGCATTCTCCGTGTATTGCAATGACGGATTCACGCTGGCCGAGATTCTCGTGGAAAAAGTGAGCGGCAAGGATTTTACCGCATTCATTCATGAACATTTTACCGAGCCGTTAAACATGGACCACACCAAGACATCCCAAGACACATTGGATTTAAACCAAATGGCGGGCCTCTATTATCCGGCTCATCAAGGACAGCTGCCTAACGAGACCATCAATGTTATCGGAACCGGCGGCATCTACTCCACGGCCGAAGACCTGGTGCAGTTTGCGCAGATCTTCACCGGGGAAGCCGAGGGAATCCTCTCAGCTGCGTCTGTGAAAGCCATGGAGCAGGAAGAGTATAAAAAAGGCCTGTGGCCAGAAGATGCCGATAATTCGTTCGATTATGGACTTGGCTGGGACAGCGTGAGACTGTTCCCGTTTAACCAATATGACATGAAAGCCGTGACTAAAGGCGGCGACACCATTCTATACCACGCTTCGCTCGTTGTGCTTCCGGAGCAGAACATGGCAGCTGCCGTATTATCTTCCGGCGGTTCGAGTTCAACCAACCAATTGCTGGCAAACGAAATTTTGCTGCATACGCTCAAGGAAAAAGGCACCATCAAGGAGTTCAAGCCGGAAAAATCGTTCGGCAAACCGGTCCAAGCGGATATGCCTGACAATATGGCGGAATTCGCCGGTTACTATGGCGTGACGAATCAGCAGATGAAAGTCGACATCAAGGACGGCGAACTGTCCATTACCGTACCGATGGTTCCGGACTATCCTGCCGAGAAATATGTATACACCGCTGACGGAACGTTTGTCAGCGCGGATGGCAGCATTAAGGTCAGCTTCGTTAAGGAAAAGAATGATCGCATCTACCTATGGGTAAGACAATATGTTTCGATTCCTGGACTGGGACAGATGGCCTTGTCGCAATATTCGGCCGAAAAAATGGAAGCGAACCCGCTGTCCAAGGAAACCGCTGCCGCATGGGCGAAGCGGGAAGGCGAAACGTTCTATCCATTGAACGAGAAATTCACGTCGCTGATGTACTTCATTACGAAACCGACGGTAGAGATTAACAGCAAGAGCGGCCTGGAAGGATATCTGGTCGACAAGAAGATTATCGATCCGGATACCGCAGTAAGCCAGCATCAGGTTCCGGCGATCGGCAGCCGGGATACGTCCGAACTCCGCTTCTATAAGGAAAAAGGCGTAGAGTATCTCGAGGGCGCTGGATCCCTGTTTATCAGCGGCAAGCATGTGAAGCCATTGTATAAAGGGAAAAAATCCACCGTTACCCTGCAGGCCGACGGCTATGCCAAGTGGTATACCGTACCTGAAGCAGCCGCAGGCAAAACCATGACGGTAACCCTGCCGGCAGAAGGCGCATTCGCCGTATACGACGAGAAGGGCACGGTCGTTAACTACACCGTGGTCAGCGGCTCCAACGAAGTTAAGCTCCCAGCTAACGGAGCTGTCGTATTCGCCGGTGCCCCTGGCTCCGCATTCGGCATCACCCTGAAATAACACAAAAGCAAGCAACCCGATTAGCCGCTCGGCTTAAGTTGGGTTGCTTGCTTTTTCACTGTTAAAGGGACCTTGTGAGGTACGCTGCCTGTCCGCTATCACTCCGTAAAAACCGCGAGATTCTCAAGCGTTGAACGGAGGCCTGCTTCGTGATCTTCCTGCCGGATGCCCTCAGGAACGTCCTCGCAAACAACCGCCACCTCAGTGCCTTCCGCAAGTGCTGTCAACGTCCATGTCATTCTCATCTGGCCCCCGTAAGCGGGGTCTTCCGACTCGAATTCAAAACACTGAACGATTTTCTTGTTTGGCACCAACGCCAGGAATTTACCTTGGACGATATCCGTGCCTGCCGATGATTTGCCGAGGTTCGCGTGGTCCGTTCCAATATAGGTGAGCACCATTCGATAAGTCCCGCCTTCACGGGCATCAAAGGTATCAATCTGACCTGACATGCCCTCTGGCGGAAGCCACGACACCCAAGCCTTGGGGTCAGTGAATGCCTGATAAATGGTTTGGGGCGAAGCCTTAATCATCCTCGCGGCAGAGTCAATTCTCTTCTTCCTGGACGAATCTTCCATGATATAGCCTCCTTATTGGCGTCATAATCCCTTTCAAAAAGATTCCATTCAAATCCGAATCAAGCTTCCTTAAGCTTATAACATATGACTACCAATCATTTCTTCTCAATTGCTCAAAGTTGAAAAAGCAAGCCTTCCCCGATAGCCGTAGGCTTAGGCAGGGAGGGCTTGCTTTTTCTTTCATCGCCGAGGGGCAAAGCCTCGGCTGATCATCTATATTGGGCTGGCCCGCGAGCGACCCGTCAGGGAATTGCTCGTGAGGGCCGCGCTCACGCGAAAAAGCAAGCCGACACCGATAGACGTTAGGCTTAGGTGGGGGAGGCTTGCTTTTCTTTCATCGGCCGAGGGGCAAAGCCTTGGCCACATAAAGGGCGCTCCAAAGGCCACGAGGGCGTCCCCGCAGGGGAGACCGAAGGGTGGCCGGGCACAAGCACCAGCCCCGCTTCGATCCCCACAGCCCCGCTGAACGCCAACGTTGCGGGTGTCCAGAGGGCAGCGCCCTTGGGGCCCTCCCTGGCAGGGAGGGTTTGGGTGGGTGGAATCCCCTACTTCACGAATCCCAGCAGCATCTCGCGAATCAGCTTCGCAGCCACGATCTGGGTCTGCTCGGTCGGATCGTAGATCGGCGCCACCTCCACGAGATCGCAGCCAACAACGTTCACATCGGAGTTTGCAATCAGATGTACGGCTTCCAGCAGCTCTTTCGACGTGATGCCGCCGGCTTCTGCCGTACCTGTGCCCGGTGCGGCAGACGGATCCAGCACGTCGATGTCGATGGTCACGTAGACCGGACGGTTGCCCATGGAAGGCAATGCTTCCTTCAGCGGAGCGGCTACCTCAAACGGGTAGAAATTGATGTTCTCGCGTCCGTACTGGAACTCCTCGCGGGAGCCGGAACGGATGCCGAACTGATAAATGTTCTTGCCGCCCATAATGCCCGCCGCCTTGCGGACCGGCGTGGAGTGGGACAACGGCTCTCCCTCGTAATGCTCGCGCAGATCGGCATGGGCATCGATATGGATCAGAATGAGATCAGGATACTTCTCATACACCTTCTGAATAATCGGCCACGATACGAGGTGTTCTCCGCCGAGTCCAATCGGGAACTTCCCGTCGTCCAGCAGCTTGCCTACATAATCGCCGATCACTTCAAGACTGCGGCCGGCATTGCCGAAAGGCAGCATCAGATCGCCTGCATCGAAATAAGTGATATCTTCAATGCTCTTATCCAAGTACGGGCTGTACTCCTCCAAGCCAACGGATGCTTGGCGGATACGGGCCGGGCCGAAACGGGAGCCGGGACGGTAGCTAACCGTGAAGTCCATCGGCATACCGTAGATGACGGCCTTGGATCCTTCATAATCCTCGGAGCTCAGAATAAACACGTTGCCGGAATAACCTTGATCCAGTTTCATCAGTTTATGCGCGCCTCCTTATTTCACCAAGTCTTCTACGAATTTCGGCAGCACGAAGGCGGCTTTATGCAGACGAGGCGAATAGTACTTCGTATCCATCTCATCAATCGTGGACTCGTCCACTGCAAGCGGATCGTATGTTTTGCTGCCCATCGTAAAGGTCCACAGACCGCTTGGGTAGGTTGGAATGTTCGCTCCATAGACACGCACGATCGGGAAGATTTCCTTCACGTCTTTGTTGACCTGCTGAATCAGATCCGCTTTGAACCACGGATTGTCCGTTTGCGCCACGAAAATACCGTCTTCCTTCAGCGCCTCATAGATCCCTTGATAGAATCCGCGCTCAAACAACGGAGCAGCCGGGCCCACAGGCTCGGTGGAGTCCACCATGATGACATCATATTCGTTCTTATGCTCGATAATGTGCATATATCCATCGTTAACCAGCACTTCAACCTTCGGATCGTCCAGCTTGCCGGCGATCTCAGGCAAGTACTGCTTCGAATATTCGATAACTTTTCCATCAATTTCAACGAGTACGGCCTTCTCTACGCCCGGATGCTTGATCACTTCGCGAATGACGCCTCCGTCTCCTCCGCCGACGACAAGAACCTTCTTCGGATTTGGATGCGTGTTCAGCGCGGGGTGAGCGACCATCTCATGATAGACGAATTCATCCTTAATCGTAGTCATAACCATACCGTCCAGCACGAGCATGCGCCCGAATTCCTCGGTATCGATCATATCCAATTGTTGAAACTCCGTCTTCTCATGTACAAAGGTCTCCCGGATTTTAGCCGTAATGCCAAAAGTCGGGGTTTGCTTCTCTGTGTACCATAATTCCATCGTCACTACCTTCTTTCCGCTAGAATAATGTTCAGCCGTCCAGATCCAAGCCGTAAAACTTTATTCGGGGCAGATGCCTTTAGCTTACAGTTTCACACTTTTCCTATTGTACCAAACAAATTAGATTATATTAAATCAAGCCCAAATTGCAACCAAAAGTTCCGGTACATGCGAAAGGAAGCAAAAACATCGCCCTTTCCGATGAATATCCTGACCGCTGCAGCCCCATACTGTATAGAAAAAGAAGGCAGCCAAGGAGAATTTGAGCACATCTCCATTTTTGGCGGCACAAGGGCCTTGACTCTACAAAAGGACTGGAAGGAGAACATCTGATGCCGGGGCAAAAAAAATCACCCAAGCGCAAACGTCGTTTCGTCCGGCTTGCTACATTTCTGTTCGTACTCCTTGGCATTTCCATCATCGCAGGCGGCATTCTGCTCGCCTATTTATTTATAACGCCGCTGCCGGTCGCGGAAACATCCCGCTACTCCCGTCTGCTCGACAGCCAGGGAGATTTGATCGCCACATTCTCAAGCACGGGACATACATCCGAGCAGGTGAACCTGGCCAACATATCCCCCCTCCTGGTTCAGGCCACCTTGGCGGTGGAGGACCGAAAATTCTATGATCATCCCGGGTTCGATATGAAGGGCATGGCCAGAGCCGTATTGGTCAACCTGCAGCATATGGATCGCAAACAGGGAGCGAGCACGTTAACCCAGCAGCTTGCACGAAACTTATACCTATCTCATGAAAAAACATGGACACGAAAACTCAAGGAGGCCAAATTCACCGCCCAGCTTGAGATGAAATATACGAAAGATCAAATTCTCGAAATGTACCTGAACGAAATTTATTACGGTCACGGCGCTTACGGCATCGAGTCGGCGTCGCTGCTGTATTTCGGCAAATCGGCAAAAAACCTGACCTTGGCCGAAAGCGCAATGCTGGCCGGCATTCCGAAGGGGCCCACGTATTACTCGCCCTACAATCATATGGACAACGCGGTCAAAAGACAGCAGATCGTCCTGAATGCCATGGCGGAGACCGGATTCATCACGGAGGCCGAGGCGGATAAAGCCGCTTCGGCCAAGCTTGCCCTGCTCCCGCAGGACCGGCAGGAGAATAAAGTAATTGCCTCCTACTTCCGGGACTATGTCCGGGGTCTCGTCACCAAGCAGTTGAACATCACGGACCAGCAGCTCGAACAGGGCGGCTTGAACATCTATACAACCCTGGATCCTCGGGCCCAGAAAGCAGCCGAAGAGGCCGTATCCGAGGGCATGGACAGCAAGAGCGAGCTGGAGACGGCGCTCGTATCCATCGATCCGCGAAACGGCCACATCAAAGCTATGGTCGGCGGTAAGAATTACCGCGAGAATCAATACAACCACGCGTTGGCCAGAACCAGGCAGCCCGGCTCCTCATTTAAGCCGATTATGTATTTAACGGCCATTGCATCCAAGGAAATGACAAGCACCAGCGTGTTCAACAGCCAGCCTACCCTGTTTCATTACGATAACAATCGCAAAACGTACCAGCCCAGCAACTTCGGCGATAAATATTTAGGCGAAATCCCCATGCGGGAAGCCATTGCCGCCTCGGATAACATCTATGCCGTGAATACCATCATGAAGATCGGCCCGGATAAAGTCGCCGACATGGCGAAAAAGATGGGCATCACGAGTCCGCTGGAGCCTGTCCCTTCGCTGGCCCTGGGCACCTCGCCCGTCAGCCCGCTGGAGATGGCCTCCGCTTACGCCGTCATGGCTAACAGCGGCAAGCGGGTCTCCCCTGTCGCGGTGCTGAGCATCACCGACGCGGCCGGCCGCAGTTTGTATACGGCTCCGGAAGAGGAAGGCGAACAAGTGGTCGAGCCTTCCGCAGCTTACGTGATGACGCGCATGATGGAGGGGGTATTCGAGACCGGCGGAACGGGTAACCGCGTCTCCACCCTGATGAAACGGCCGGTGGCCGGGAAGACGGGCACTACCGACACCGACGCCTGGCTCGTCGGATATACCCCGGAGCTGTCGACGGCGGTATGGGTCGGGTATGACAAAGGACGGGAGATCAGCAAAGTCGACGGACGGCGCGCAGCGCCGATCTTTGCGCAGTATACGGAGAAGGCACTGGAGAACGTGCCGCCCAAGATTTTTCCGATCCCGGATGAAGTCGTCAGCGCGTATGTGGATCCGAAGACGGGTAAGCTTGCAGGCGCCGGCTGTCCGGACAAAATGCTGGAGGTTTTCGTCAAAGGGACGGAGCCCACGGAGTATTGCGACGAACATGAAGGCGGGAAGCCCAACAAGAAGGCTAACCCTGCAGATGCTGCCGAGAAACAGGAGGAACGTTCCTGGTGGAAGGATTTCAAACGATGGTGGGTCGAATAAACGGATAGCCCGTCACGTCAAAAAACAGCAGGCTCTTTTTCCGGGCGTTCCCGATAAAGAGCCTGCTGTTTTCTCTTTTTCACGATTCTTTATGTAGATGGCTTCTTATAAAATGCTCATATATTCGATCATGGAGCTGCCCAGAAGCACGATGACGAGCATGACTGCAACGTAGATCAGCAGGATCGCATACAGCGGATCCAGGCCGCCGGCCACTCTTCTCTTGTAGCCGGTCATGACGCATAACGGCACGGTCATCACGGTGCTGATGAACGCTAGAAGGATGATCACCTTGGATATATCGCCATTAAGAAACAGGAACAACAAACTGATCGCATACAACACAAGGTATAGCGGCAGTAATGTGCCGAATCTGGCCATGACTTCTTTCAGCTTCGCAGCCGGATTAAATGACAGCTTGACTGCAGCGAAGGTAAAGACGTTCAGCAAAAACAAGAAAATCGCGATCCAGACAATAGGCTTCAGGACTAGATCAACAAACGCCCCCTCCGGGAGTCCCTGCAGTTCATGATGAAGCGCTGCGTACAGCGCGAGCGGAAGGAGCACAATATAGAGCAGCATGGATACGATCGCGTTTAGGAACTGGCTGTTGTCCGTTACGGCAGCTGCGCTGAAGGGATGCCTTAGCCCCTTCAGGAAATGGTCCCCATAGAGCTGCCCATACAATTTTAAGCTGGTCCAATAAGGATTCGGCCCCTCTTCCTCTTCGGCATGCTGGCGGCCTGCTGTAGGAAATGAAATATCCGGCGGAGTATACACCGGCAGAGCAGCTTCTCCTTGGCGCACATGAGAAATCTCCCTATTTATGCTTCCGCCTCGCCTGGCGACGCCGTAAATTTCCGACGCAGCAGCTTGCTCCTTCATGGCCGCAAAGACGGGGGTATCCTCGATAATCAGCCTGGCCCCGCATTTCTTGCAATATTTCCCATCTCCCGTTTCATATCGACATATCGGACAAGTCATACTCCGGCCTCCCCTGTTTATACACATCCGCAAATCGAAGGATAGGTATTAGATAATGTACACATTCGAGTCGAAACGATGGCCCGTACAGGATATGATGCAGCGCTTGAGGCGCCTGGGCCGCAGATACTCTTCCTGTGCGAATTTCACATCTTTTTGCTAATAGTATAAGTTGGCGTGAAATGAAATGGAAGGATTTTCTGAGCGGCCGCTGCGCCTAACGCTGGAATTGGTTCATATGATAGGACTCGCCGGATTATAACCTGCGCTGTGAAAAGCTTGTGAACAATCAAATATTCGTTTGAATATCATGTGTAAATCGGGTATATTATGACTAACAATCAAATCAACGTTTGAATATATAGAATAAAGAGCACTAATTGCTCCTATTTCAAGGAGGTTGATCTTATGAATGTCCGAACAATGAGAGAGGACGTGGCTCTGGAGCTGTGTGAAACGGAATGTCCTTCAACCGAGAGGGTTGCTTTGTTAAAAGAAACGGTTTCGGATGATGATATGCTCGGCATGGCCGAGATCTTCAAGGCGCTGGCCGACCCGACGCGGGTCAAGGTAGCCTATATGCTGGACCGCGGCGGCGAGTTATGCGTTTGCGACGTGGCTGAAGTTCTCGGAAGCTCCACCGCAACAGCCTCCCATCATTTGCGCACGCTGAAGAACAAGAATATCGCCAAATCGCGCAAGGCGGGTAAGAATGTATACTATTCGCTAAAAGACGACCATATCCGGACTTTGCTTCATATGACGCTGGAGCACCAGAAGGAGAGGGTGTAGATGAGCACGGACAACCATCAGCAATCCAAAACATCTCCTGAAGCAGGTGGCAGCAAACTTGTTGAATACAAGGTCCAGGGCCTCTCGTGCCCGAACTGCACCCGTGAAATGCAGGAGGAGATCCAGAAGCTCGACCATGGAGGCGACGCCCGGCTGAGTTATAACAGCGGAAAGCTGACCCTTTCCCCCCAGGTGAACCTAAACCGGGTAGAAACCATTTTGAAAAGTGATGGAGCCCGAATCGTTTACGCTCCCCAAACAGCCCATTCGGCTGCCGGCGCTGATGTTCGGCCCGCCTCTTCGCCGCACGCTCATGGTCCGTCAGATGAACACGACCACGGACAAAGCCATGGACATGAACACAGCCATGGCAGCGAACGAAAAATGAAGTGGCTGCTGTCCATCTCGGCTGCGTTTTATCTGCTGACTTTTCTATTAGAAGGGAAAGCCGCCGAGTCGGTTGTGATCGCATTATATGCTGGTGCCATGATATTGAGCGGGTATACGACGTTTTTGCGCGGACTGCGTAACCTGACCCGCTTCAAATTCAATATGGATACCCTGATGACCGTTGCGCTCGTAGGTGCCGTCATCATCGGGGAGTGGCGGGAAGCCACGCTCGTTGCCATTCTGTTCGGCCTCAATGAGCTGCTGGAAGGCTACGGCATGAACCGTGCCCGCCAATCCATGGAAGCGCTGCTGGCCGCAGCGCCGAAGGAAGCCGAGCTTTGGGTAGACGGCCAAACCAAACGCGTGCCGATCGAGAGCCTCTCTCCCGGAGACGTTGTCCGGGTAAGACCTGGCGAGAAAATTCCTTCGGACGGAGCCATAACCCAGGGAACCGGCGCGGTGAACGAAGCTGCCATAACCGGAGAATCGGTGCCTGTTACGAAACGGGAGGGCGACGCCGTATTTGGCGGCAGCGTAAGTACCGACGGCGTGCTCTATATCGCCATATCGAAGGCTTATCAGGATTCCTCCCTGGCCAAGATCATGCATCTTGTGCAGGAGGCACAGGACAGCAAGACGCCGACGGAGCTATTCATCGATAAATTTGCTAAATACTATACGCCAGCCATTATGATCATCGCATTGGCTGTTGCGCTGATTCCTCCGTTGCTGCTGAATCAGCCCTGGATGACCTGGGTCTACCAGGGGCTGTCCATTCTCATTGTCGGGTGTCCTTGCTCGCTCGTGCTCTCTTCCCCGATAGCGCTGGTTAGCGGGATGACCCGCGCGGCACGCAACGGCATTCTAATTAAAGGCGGAGTCCATCTGGAGCAGCTCGGACGCCTGGAAGCCGTCGCTTTCGACAAAACGGGAACCCTGACCAAGGGCGAGCCGGCCGTCTACGCGGAAACCGTATATGATGAAGATAAATTTTATGCCGTGGTAGGCGCGCTGGAGCAATCCTCTCTCCATCCGTTGGCCAAAGCCGTCATGAAACATCTGGAGATCAAGCAGCCGCAATGCATGTTTAATGAACCTCGACAGATAACGGTGCTGCCGGGTGAAGGCATTCGGGCTGAAATCGGAGGGAAGCTGTTCTGGGTGGGCAGCGAGGAAGTGCTGAAGTATGTGAACGGCCATCAAGATCATATCCGTGCCGTTGAGGATGACATTCGGAGAATGAAGGCCCAGGGGTACACGATCGTTGCCGCCGTAAGCGAGGAGCGCGTATTAGGTCAATTCGGTCTTGCCGATGAGATTAGGCCGGAGACCGCAGCCGTTGTCCGCAAGCTTCACGAGGCTGGAATCGCGGATACGGTGATGCTGACGGGCGACCATGAGCAGTCGGCGCAGGCGATCGCGAAACAATCCGGCGTATCGCGGGTGTTCGCAAGCCTGCTGCCGGAACAGAAGGTCGCCAAAATCAAGGAGCTTAGCTCCCGCAAAAAGACCGGCATGGTCGGCGATGGCATTAACGACGCCCCTGCATTGGCCGCTGCCGATCTGGGCATCGCAATGGGAAAAGGAACGGACAGCGCCATCGAAACCGCCGACATCGTATTGATGCAGGATCACCTTGGTAAGCTGCCCGGGGCCATCAAGACGGCAAGACGAGTCAACCGGATTATTAAATGGAACATCGGACTTTCCTTGTCGCTGAAGGCCATCGCTCTGCTTCTAACGATTCCGGGCTGGCTGACCCTATGGATCGCGATCATATCGGACATGGGGGCCACCATTATCGTTACCCTGCTGGGTCTCACCATTCTGCTTGGCAAGGATCAGGAACTGCAATCAGGACATTGACATAAACCGGAGCTGCGTCCCTTCTGGGCAGCTCCGGTTTTTTAGGTTCGGACGCTCCCTCTCCCCTCAGCTTTGCTTCATCGCATATATCATTTTTTACATGATTTTTTTGATTTGATGAAACATTTCCCATTATTTAGTCGTTTATATAGGAGGGAGTGAAAACCAGAAGGAGGAAAGACATGAAATCCGTACAGATCATCAAACTAGCAGGTACCGCATCCATAGCATTGTCTTTAATGCTTACATCCTCATCGCTCGTAACCATTCCTGCCCATGCGGCAGCGGCCTCCACATCGCAGAGCAAGGCAGCCTGGAGCACGCTCGATGTGAAGCATAAACCTTATACGAATAAAGGCGTCGTGTTCATTCCGCTGAAGGAAGTTTCCGAACAGCTGCAGCTGCAGCTGACGATCCCTGGAAAGAACGAGCTGTACATTAACAGCCCGACCCAGTCTGTTCGTGTGATTATTGGAAATTCGCGCGCCGTCAATGCCAAGGGTACCGCTCTGAAGCTTGAGGCGGCTCCGGTTGTGAAGAAAGGCGTGACTTATGTTCCCGCCAGCCTGATTACCAAAGGCTTCGGCATTCAGTTGAAGTACGACAGCAAATCCGGACTTCGAACCACCTTTGATTCCTGGTCCCAATATGCTTATGCCTCCAAGGCCAATATGCTGTTCTGGGTAAATCGCGAGACCGGTATGCTGTCCATGGGGAAAGCCGGAACGACGCCAACGAAAGTCGGCATTCTCCCGATCGAGGATATCGATCAAGTGGGCTTGAACGCACATCGCATCAACAGCAATACCTATGTCGTCGACTTGTCCAATTATTACGGGGAACCCCATATTCATGAAGGAAGATATCGGGTGCTCATTCAGGACATGAAAATTCTGAAGCTTTCCAAAACGAATCACACCAATTTTGCCGGGATCAACTACCGTCCGGACCAACTCAGCTACAAAGGCAAAGTTGCCATGATGAATGGCAGTACGCTAGAGCTGGTTCATCCGATGGGCAAAACGGTAAAAACCTACGATCTGGCCGCCCTCACCGGTGTTGACGATCATTTTATTGTGGAAGCAATCGAACAGGACTTCCTGCTCGTCCGTCCTTATACGAAGGCAACCCTGTATATTGTTGAACCGACAGGCAAGTCCGCAGAACTTATCTATCCCGATCTTTTGGACGAGGAGAGCATCAAGGCTATTGAGGAGATGCCGCCAAACGAAGTGGGTTTCATCGGAGACGGCCTTACGTATGACGGATATGCCGGCGGCAAGCTGAAGCTTCAATACGAAAATCCGTTTCTTGATATAAAGAAAAAGCTGACCTACGCCCTTCCATTCTAACCGTAACAATCACAAAAAGACCGGCGGATTCTTTCACGAATCCTACCGGTCTTTCCTATGTCCGCATCTAGAAAAATGCTTATTTATGGTATCATTCCGCTGTTTGAAGAGCTTCTCTAAACTCCTCCGGCGAGGCATTCCACCATTCCTCGTTACGGGAGATCAGCAGTTCGCGCAGCGCTTTCTTCTCCACGTCGCCAAGCCCATCCAGAATAATCTTGCGCTTCATCGCCGCATCCATTTTATTCACATGGTCGGCGAGGATTTTCCAGCCGCGCCGTGCTTCATGGTCGATCCACATTTCGCACGCGGTCATGCCTGCATAATGCTGTCCTTCCGCGGTACGGTCTACAGCTACCCACACGATCCACACCTGGCGTCCGTTGGGCACTTCATCCCGGTTCATGCTGAAACGGATGCCCTTCTCCACCTTGCTCTTTGCATGCATGGCTCCAATATCCACTCGCGCCTCGCCATTGTCGATGATGACAGGCGACAAACTGTTCAGATCGATGGAGCCGGATCCAAACCCCTTATGCTTACTCTTGCTATTGATAATATTCAACGCAATGGGTTTCTTCGCACCCTGCTTCTGATCTTCGTTCTCCACTGCTGCCGACCTCCTATATCAGAGCCGATTCTCACGTATCAGCCGCTAAATTGATAACCATGTCCCAATAATTTTATTTTAACTAATAATCCCCCAAAAGCAAACATATACATGCACTAGATGCTTGTCAACGGGAGGTTGTTCGATATGGTCCCACCACGTGCCAAAGTCTTTCTATCATCCCTGCTTGCCCTTGGTTTGCTTGCAGGATCGATGCCGATATTTCTGAATCCAGGGTCCTCAGCGTCTGTCCTTGCCCCAAATGCGGGCAAGCCCTCTGCCTCTGCCGTGGAGAAGGCCCCGCTCTCACCGCCTAAGGTGCAGCCTGATACTCCCGCTCCGGCCCTAAGCGACCGGCTGGTGGAATATCACATGGATGTTCGGTACGAGCCTGAGGAGAACAAGCTTAAGGGCAAGCAGACACTCACTTGGACTCACCCAGGCAAAAAAAGCGTAAATGAGCTGTACTTTCATCTGTATCCCAATGCCTTTGCTTCCGATGAAACGACCTTTATGAAGGAATCGGGCGGCAGGCTTCGTTCCGACCCCATGCCGGACGACGGGTACGGCTCCATGACCATTACCAATGTGAAAACGACGGAAGGACTGGCCCTTACCCATCGCCTTCAATTCGTCCAACCCGATGACGGGAACATCAAGGATCACAGCCTTGTCAAACTAAGATTGCCCAAACCCATCAAGGGCGGGGAGAGCATCACCATTCACATGGAATTTGAAGTCGAGCTTCCCAAAATATTCGCGCGCATGGGTACCACCGAGAATTTTATTATGGCTGGCCAATGGTTTCCTAAAGTATCGGTCTATGAACCGGCCGGACTTCGCGGAAGAGCCGAGGAAGGATGGAATCTTCATCAATACCACGGCAACTCCGAGTTCTACTCCAACTTCGGCATTTACAGCGTTCGCATCCGGGTGCCCGAGAATTACATTGTTGCCGCGACCGGATTCCCGACCAAGCCTGCCCAAAAGTCGAACGGGGAAAAAATTTATCAATTCTATGCCGATGATGTGCATGATTTTGCCTGGTCGGCCTCGCCCAACTTTGTCACGGCCGAGGAGGCCTTCTCGGCACCGGGCGTGCCGGGCGTCCGCATCAAGCTGTATCTCGATCCGGCCCATAAAGACCTGAAGGACCGTTACTTTGATGCCGCCAAGTCGGCACTGGCTTCGTTTGGTAAATGGTACGGAACCTATCCTTATTCCACGTTGTCCATCGTCGTCCCGCCGGAGTCGGGCAACGGTGCAGGCGGCATGGAATACCCGACGCTGGTCACGGCCTTCGGGGCCAAGAACGATTCGCCGGGTTATGAGCTCGAACGGACCGTCATTCACGAGATCGCCCACCAATATTTTTACGGAATGATCGCAAGCAACGAATTTGAGGAAGCGTGGCTGGACGAGGCCTTTGCAACCTATGCAGAAGAAAGAGTGATGGAGAAAGAATACGGCATTACCTCCAACACCGCTGCTCAAGGAGCATCGATTACCTCCCCTGCCCCGCTGAAGATGGAGTCCTGGAAATACAGCTCACACGAGAACTACGCGCTGAATGTTTACACGAGAGGCAAGCTGGTGCTGCAAGGCATTGAACGGCAGGTCGGTCCACAGATGATGGGGAAAATCATGCATACCTATGCCCAGAAATACCGTTTCAAGCACCCAACCACGTCTGATTTTCAGAAAGTCGTCGAGCAAGTAAGCAAAACCTCCTGGCAATCGTATTTTGACCAATATGTATATGGAAGCCAAATGGCCGACGTCGCCATCGATGTGATCAAAACCAAAAATAAAGGCACGTCAGACCATCCGCGGTATGAATCCACGGTCAAGATTACGAGCAAGGACGGAGATATAACCGATGTGCCTATCGTGTTCGCCTTTGAAGACGGCAAAACGGTGGAGCGAACCTGGAGCGGCAAGGACGGAAAAGTTACGTACACCCTGGAGTACAGCACCCCGCTCGCCTGGGCCATGGTTGATCCGAAATACTCCATCGTTCTGGAGAATAGACACATCAATAACTATATGAAGGCAGGAATGGATCCGAAGGTGGTCACACGCTGGAATCTCAGTATTACCAAGCTTGTGGAGACGTTGTTCGGCAGCCTGTCATGGTGAGGGGGGAGCACATGAAAAGTTATGCAGGCCAAGGTTGGATCAGTGTTAAAGACCAATTATACGTCTCCATTCTGCTGTTCTTGTACCGCATGCTGTGGGGATATTGCCTGTACCGGCTTGTAAAATCGGCAGTCGTCCCCCTGCTGATGCGGTATCCGGATTCTGCCCCTAACGAGCTTAGTCGCCTGTTATTCTTCTACGAGGGCGAGATGAGTCTATCGTTAAGCGGCACGGTCCATACCTATGGTTGGCTTCTGGCCGCTCTGCTCCTGATCCGGATGGTATGTACCCCGCTCATTCGGGCAGGCATCTTCTATAACCTCCACCAGGAGGCCAAGGGCGAGCGCGGATTATTCTTCTTCACCGGCATGCAGAAGCTATGGAAGCCCGTTACGGTATTTTATCTGATCGAACTTGTTCTTACCTTTGTGCCCGGATACTGGATTCTGCCCAAAATCCTTCCGATCCTGCTGAACGGGATCCATGAGCCGGTTCTGCTGCTTCATGCGCTGCCTCATGCAGCCGGCTGGTTTCTGTACGCCTATCTGATTCGCCTGTTATTGCTCTATATGCAATTCGGCCGTACGGACAATTCCGGCATGATCAGCTCCGTTCTTGCGCTCTTCCGCCGACTGGGCACGGCTGTGCTGTTATCCCTTACCGTTGGCGGATCGGCCTGCGTCATTCTTTTGCTCCTGAGCTCGGCATCGCTCTTCTGGGCGGGATTGATTGGCTTGATTATTCAGCAAGCCTCTTATTTTCTGAATGGACTCTTCCAAATTTGGGTAATTTCCGCCCAATACCATTTGTGGCGGGATTCTTCCTCGCAGCATGCCTAATCGTTACATTTCGTTACCATCATATGATAAACAAGCTCGTAAATATGCTGTAATCGGAAGCGACACATTTCTCTCTCGGACTTGATTTTACAAAGAATAGAAGCTTATTTTTCCTCAATATTACATTTTCCGATGGCCAAATTACAAAAAAACCTGATCCCGCATGATGGTGACAGGTTTTTTTGTATAAAAATGAGCTTTCCTCATTTGCCAAATTGTTAATACTCTGCTAAAATAACGAATATGTTAGTAACAACTTTGTCATCTTTACTGTAACTTTTTGCTGGAACTATGTAATTTCGTTAAGCATGTTGGAACGTCAGACGTCTATGAATGGGTTCATCAACATTTTAAGGAGCCGAATTCCCATGATTGGGAAGCGGGGGATCCGTTTTGGGTGAATTGATCTCGCAAGAGAGGGATCATAGGGGACCTTCAACCGAACCCTTAAGCTAACCTCGCAGGCAATGGAAGGAGCTTTTTGTTTTGAAAAAGAAGTTAACGGCCATTTCTCTAGGCCTGGCCCTCGCACTCACATTAGGGACCGGAAGCGCTTTCGCCGATTCCAAATTAAATACTGCAATCAAACCAGCCATTGGTGTCTCTTATAAAACAGGTGGAACCACAACGAATGGTTTTGACTGCTCCGGATTCACCAGCTATATCTACAAGAAACTTGGTCTAAGCCTGCCGCGCACGTCTGGAGCTCAATACAAAGTCGGTACGGCCGTAGCCAAGAGCAAGCTGAAAGCTGGCGATCTCGTGTTCTTCAACACATCCGGCAGAGGTGTATCTCATGTGGGTATTTATGTTGGGGGCGGCAAATTCGCTCATTCCTCATCCTCGCGCGGTGTCATCATTAGTCCGCTGAGCCAGAGCTATTACGCCAATCGATACGTAGGTGCTAAGCGAGTCATGAGTCAGTCTACGTACAAGTCTGTAGCTGTGAACTACAATTAATTATTGGAACTTCATTGATTTATCCTTTACAAGAAGCCCTGGGCGTATGAGATTGTGCCGATCTCATCCAGCGGCTTTTTCTTTTGTCTGCTCTGTGTATACCTTTATAACGTTTGGGACAACGAAAAAGTTCCCACTTTTCGAGAAAAAAAGAAAATTATTATGCAAATTCTCTTCGCTTCCTCAAGTCATTGCATCTTCTACCCTTTATATACCCTCCTCTCCCTTCATTAAACACCCTAATGGAAAAATATTGATTTTATTTTCTGAGGACTACTACGAGCAGCGATACGTAGATGCCGAACGCATCATGAGCAATGATCAGTATGAAAAGTCGACCGGAGAATCCTCCTAAGCTTCGATGTCTTATCCTCGTCCTGCCCATACATATCCGTTTGCCCGTCAAAGGAGACCTACTTCTCTTGGACGGGCTTTTTGAATGCGGCTAGAATGTTTGAGAAATGGGGTATAATTTAATTTGTAATTATGACAGGGGGACTTTGCCAATGGATGCAGCACCGATTTCATTTCATACGGTGGTCATGCGTGAAGAGCACGCGAAAGAAATATGCGCCTGGACCTATCCTCCTCCCTATAACATTTACGGTTTTCTTCCCTGGGAGCAGATGAAGGGGCTTGAGATCGAGTTTGGGGATCCGGACATCCGCCGGGAACAGTACATTTCGATTTTGGATGAACGGAAGACGCTATGGGGATTTGCCCAGCTGTTTCCGATGCATGAGGTTACGCGGATCGGGCTGGGCATGCGGCCTGATTGGTGCGGGCGGGGAATGGGTAAACGGTTTATGCAGACGATTGTCCGGGAAGCGAGGCGGAGGCGGCCTGCCGATGAGATCGACCTGGAGGTAATGACCTGGAATGAGCGCGCGATCCGTGCATACGAAAAGGCGGGCTTTCATATCACCGATACGTACGAGCGCCTTACACCGACGGGAAACGCCCTTTTCCACTGCATGGTGTATGAGCCTCCGGCAAATGAGGAATAGTAATCTTTGTCTATATGAAAAAGCACAATTTTGTGTACTTTTTATGAAGGCGCGCGGTATAGTTGCTTTTTTTGTCACAACTGGCTATGCTGTCTATGGATGTTGGTTTATAATGGAGACAAGTGCAAAAGTGCAGTATACATAGAAGGGACGATATGACGATGCAAAAATGGATCATGAGCGGATTGTTCTTCGTCGCATGTGCGTTGGCTATTGCGCTGATGTTTACGCTCCCAGGCAAGGAACAGGTAGCTCAGGAAGAGAAGCCGACTATGCCGGAAGTGACTCTGGATGCTGCCGCAGCCGAAGCCACACTGAAAGCAAGCTGCATCAGCTGTCATGGTGACCAACTTCAAGGCGGCGCTGGACCGGCTTTGAATCAAGTAGGCGGACACATGGATGCGGACGCGATCTTCAACGTTGTAACCAAAGGCCGTAAGGGTATGCCTTCCTTTAAGGATCAACTTAAGCCTGACGAAATCGCAAACATCGCGCTGTACCTTGCTGAGAAAAAATAAATCAGCTTATACGCAAAACACGCTTGAACCTGGAGAACCTCCCGGCGCAAGCGTGTTTTTACATATTGGGGAGCTATGACCGGATGGATCCGTCTCCCGTCTATTGTCCTGATTTGCCGTCCTTGGAACGGCTTTTCTCGTAGGCCTCGTTAAACTGCTGCGCTTCCTTAATATCCACAGCCGTAATGCCGCCGTCGTCCCAGGAAGTGAGACGCAGCGTAACGACTTTATAATCTATGGTGATATAGGGGTGATGTCCGAAAGCTTCCGAAATAGCTGCCACTTCATCAACAAAAGCGATTCCCTTCATGAAGGAGGAGAAGGTATACTTCCTGACGATCCATCTCCCTTGTTCAAATTCCCAACCCTCAAGCTTTTCCAGATGAGCCTCTACTTCTTGCTGCGTATAAAGCATCTTTTATCTTCCTCCCCGAAAAAAACCTATCGTAAAGCCGACTGACACGTGTATGGGCTTCTGTCATCTATTCTATTCTGCCCTGTTTCCGTTGATAACTGGAGTGATTACACAAGAGCCACAAAGGCCAACTCTTCTTCACCGATCAAAATATGTATTCGATGGTTATTCTGGTCATGCATGACCACGCCGCTGCCGACGCTAATCACCGGCTCCGTGCCCAGCGCATAGAACAAATCCTCCGCCAGCGCCTCATGAACCTCATTCCGCTCGGCTTCGCCCAGATTGCCCCAATCCTCCGCTTCCATTTCAAAGAAAACGTAGCTGTCGGAAATTCGCCCGACGGCTTCGGTCAATTCCGCGAGGATTTCGCCGTAATCCCTTCCGTGCTTCACACCCATCTCAATCACTCCTTTCCTTACCGTACTAAGCTTCGTTTCCCTTCCTTCCATTATACCGGAAATTACAACTAAAAAAAAAAGCCCGACATGACGATAAATAGGATAACGCCCCACAAAAGGGGCCCGGTTCTCCATGAGAGCCGTTCTGACGAATGGATTCGTTATTTTATTTCTCACGGATGAGGTGTGGTATGGAAATTTCAACAATTATAGGCTTAATCATCGGTATCGTCGCGGTACTGGTGGGCATGATTCTTAAAGGTGCCTCCCTTCTCGCTTTGTATAACCCGGCAGCCTATCTAATCATTCTTGGCGGTACGGCAGCAACTTTATTCATCGGATTTCCGTTATCCGAGCTGAAAAAGATTCCGAAGCTGGTCAAAATGACCTTCGTGAAACAGAATCTGATGGACAAGACGGACATGATCAAGCTGTTCATGGAATGGGCTTCGATTACGCGCCGTGAAGGTCTGCTGGCTCTGGAAACCAAAGTCGATGAGATCGATGACAGCTTCCTGCGTAACGGAATGCGCATGATTATCGACGGCAACGATCAGGAATTCGTACGCGATGTTTTGATGGAAGATATCAACGCCACGGAAGAGCGCCATCGTTCTGGCTCGCTGATCTTCTCCCAGGCCGGCATGTATGCACCTTCCCTCGGAGTACTCGGAGCCGTTATCGGTTTGATCGCTGCACTATCCCATATGGAAGACATGGGCGAGCTTGCCCATGCCATCGGGGCTGCGTTTATTGCTACCCTGCTCGGTATCTTCACCGGTTATGTCATCTGTCACCCGATTGCGAACAAACTCAAGCGCCTATCCAAGCGCGAGGTTGAAATTCGACTGATGATGGTAGAAGGCCTGCTGTCCATTCAATCCGGTGTATCCACCATTGCAATCAATCAGAAGCTCTCCGTGTTCCTGACACCATCCGAACGCGCTGAGCTCAGCGAGAGGGAGGCTGGTGCTAGTGAGCAAAAAGACTAGACACGAGCCGCACGAGGAGCATGCCGACGAATCCTGGCTTCTTCCGTACGCAGATCTGCTGACATTGCTTCTGGCCCTGTTCCTAGTTTTGTATGCCATGAGCGCGACGGATGCACGCAAATTTCAAGAAATGAGCGAAGCCTTCAGCGTTGCTCTCACCGGCGGAACCGGCGTGCTGGATTACAGCAAGACCGAGCCCAGCGACACCCCGCCTAATATTAACGATCATAAAGCGACAACCCCTTCCGTTCCAGCAACAACGCCCGACCAACGTCGTGCCGAGTTGATGCGTCAGGAACAAGAGGATCTGGAGAAGCTGAAGAAACAGCTCGATAATTATATTAAAAATAACGGTTTAACCTCAGAGCTCAGCACCAAGTTAAACCACTCCCAGCTGGTCATTACGATCCGGGATAATGCCCTGTTCCCGTCCGGCGAAGCCGTGGTGAAGCCGGAGGCCCGTAAACTGGCCAAGGCCATATCGCAAATGCTTCACAAATTCCCGGATTATGAGATCATTGTTTCCGGTCATACGGATAATGTGCCGATTTCCAACAGCAAATATCCGTCCAACTGGGATTTAAGCTCGGATCGGGCATTGCAGTTCATGAAGATTCTGCTCACCAACTCGGAACTGGACCCTAAACGGTTCATGCCGATCGGTTATGGAGAATACCATCCGATCGCCGATAACAACACCGCTGTTGGACGAGCGAAGAACCGTAGGGTTGAGGTATCCATCATACGTAAATACCAGGATAGCGCAACGTTTACCAGCGTTAATGAATAACCGGTATAATGAACGGTCTAACCGACTATAACACACCCTAAACAACCGATGCATCTGGCCTCCAGATCTCATCGGTTGTTTTCTTTTTACACAAGGGATTCACAAACCCGGTACACTATAATTGCTACTCGAGCTTATAGTTCAGCAGCCGGCCAAGCTCTTCCTTCTCTTTGTCATTGAGATCGCGCCATGAGCCGATACGTTGGCTGCCAAGTCGAATATTCATAATCCGGATTCGCTGCAGCTTTCGAACCTCATAACCAAAAGCGCTGCACATTCTGCGGATTTGCCGATTTTTCCCCTCCGTCAGAATGATTCGAAATACGCGTTCGGACATTCGCGTGACCTCACAGGGGAGCGTCATCTCCCCCAAAATTTTGACGCCGCCGGCCATTCCGCGAAGGAAGGATTCCGTAACCGGACGGTCCACCGTCACAATATATTCTTTCTCATGTTTTCCTTCGGAACGAAGGATCTTATTGACGATATCTCCGTCATTCGTTAACAGGATCAGTCCTTCGGAGTCCTTATCCAATCGTCCAATGGGAAAAACCCGTTCGTTATGGCCTACGAAGTCTACAATATTGCCCTTAATATGCGACTCGGTGGTGCTCGTAATCCCGACCGGCTTATTAAGAGCAATATATACATGCTTCTTCTTGTCCTGAAGCGGCTTTCCCTGGATCCGCACATCGTCGCCTTCCTCGGCCTGGCTGCCCAAGACCGCAACCACCCCGTTAATGGTGACCTTCCCGCTCTCCACCAGCTTGTCCGCTTCACGACGCGAGCAATATCCCGTTTCGCTTATAAATTTATTGATTCTCAAAGATGCCATCCCCTTATCTGTAACTACTTCATGTTCAGCCTTCGATTGTTTTCTGCGGTACCGCAGGCAGGACAATACTTACCCTCGTGCCTACGCCAACTTCACTCTCGATTTCCATCGTCCCCCGGTGGCCCTGAATAATGCGCTGGCTTACCATCAACCCGAGTCCTGTGCCCGTTTCCTTATTCGTAATAAACGGTTCGCCAAGATGCGGCATCATGTCTTCCGGAATGCCTTGACCTTCATCCCGAATATCGATCTGTATCTGTTCGGCCTGCGGGTGTGTAAGCCTAATCCATATATTGCCGCCTTCCGGCATGGCTTCAATGGCATTCTTGAGCAGATTTATGAACACCTGTTTGAGCTGGTTCTCTTCGCAATGCACAAAGGTCGGTTCTTCAATAAAATCCAATTTGAACTCGATGCCGTACAGATGCGCCTGGCTGTCAAGGAAGGAGATGACATCCCCCATAATGACGCCCACGTCCCTCTCCTGGAAATTAATCGCCTGAGGCTTGGCTAATATCAGAAATTCACTGACGATCAGATTGATTCGATCCAGCTCGGACAGCATCAGGTCGATATGATCGGGATTCGCTTTGTGAGTCTGTTGTTGAAGCTGCAAAAATCCTCGGAGGGTCGTAAGCGGATTCCGGATTTCATGCGCAACCCCGGCAGCCAGCTGCCCCACGGTATTGAGCTTCTCCGAACGCCGCAGGAGCTCCTCGATCCGATTGCGTTCCGTCACATCGCGGGATACGCTAATCATGGAGGTAACCTCGCCGTTCTCGTCCCGCACAAGCGAGGTGCTGATGCTCACTTCAATCGTGCTTCCATCCTTGCGCAGACGGACCGTCTCCACCGGTGGAAGCCGCTCACCAGCCCGCAAACGACGGATGCGTTCCTTCTCCTCTTCCTCTTTGGCCGGAGGCACAAGCGCAAGCTTCCGCCCGACCACTTCGTGCGCCTTCCAGCCGTATAATTGCTCAAACGCTTTATTCACGCTGATCACGCGTTCATAAGTGTCTGTTGTATGAATGGCATCGGCCGTCTGATTGATAACGGACTCTAAATATTCTTTAACGGACTGGTTCTCATCCACCATCTGCTTCAACTGGCTCGTGTAGGTACCCAGATTGCGGGTCATGGCATTGATGCGGCCTGCAAGCTGCCCCAGCTCGTCCCGGCTGCTAACCTCAAGTCTACGATCGAAGTGACCATCCGATACATCGTTTACGGTGCCCAGGATGGCCTGAATCGGCTTCGTAAAATAACCCGCTACAATGTAACTGCCAAAAATCACGATTTCGAGCAAAACCAGTGAAATAGCCACCAGACTGATCATCTGCTCCCTCATCACGGAAGAGATGGCTTCATAATCCATGACGACGCTGATCACGCTGGTCGGTTTATTTTCGGACAGGATGGGAATGAAGCTTTTTAACACCTTCTTATTATTGATGGTGCTGACAAACACCACATTGTCGCTGGTAGATACGGCCCTTTGCACAGCTTCCGTATCTTGATCCAGGCTCCCATAATTGTAGGTGCCGAACGTGATCGGTCGATTGCGGAGCTTGTGGTGAACATCGTCCGTTCCATCCTCTCTCATATATTCATTGCCAAACGTTTCGGGGTTGATGCCCGTCACTTCCAATATCCGCGGATTCGATTTCAAAGTCTCCTCCACCACGGTGTTCGGGCTTGTGATCTTCACAAAATCCTTGATATTCGAATTCCGGATGTAGGGATCGATAATATAATTCCGCTTGCCATCATAATAGTATCCCCATTTATCAATGAACTCCGGATTGGATGTGGAGAACTCGAACGGTCCGGACCAGAAATGCTCGGACCGCTGCCCCTCCGTAACGGACACGACTTTGCCATGCTGGAACAATTCCAGAAATGCGGTATGCCAATACCCCCAGTTTTTTGTGGAAAGGCCGATTTCGTCTTGGGAGGAGGAACGGGCAACAACGATATCATCGTTGGTTCGAACCAGCAGCGAAATGTGGGTCACACCGATCTCTTTACTTAATTCGGCCAATTGCTGATTGGTTATATTGTTAATATCGGGATCTAAGGCCTTTGCCGCATTAACTGCTGCTACCTTCAGCATATCCCCGAAAATGTTATCCACATACGCAGAGCTAAAGCCGGTTTGCTGAACCGTAATGGCGATTTGCGTGGCGGCCATTACCATTTTGGTTTCACTATCCTGCTGCAGGTTTTCCTGTGTCGTGTAATAATTCAGCGTAATGTTAAGCAGAAGGATAAATAATACCGATATGGACATGATCATCGATAATTTCGTCTTAATCGACAAGTGGCATCTTCACCTTTCTGCTGTCACATCGACGACTTGTGAATATATACCCTCATGATACCTTGATCACGAACGTTTGAAAAGACAAGCCGTATTGCGGCTGACGGGTTTTTTCCGCAATCGCATTGCTATTGAATTAGGGAATCCTTACAATATAAGAGGCTAATCCCGATAAATAAAACGACGTATCCACAGATTGCGCACAAATACACAACTTATCTGGGGATAATGTGTATAACTTTGTGTATAATTTTTTACTTATCCACAATTCTGTCCACATCATGTTAACAAACGAATAAATGTTCGTTGAACATTGGGTATAAATACAGGGTTTTAGCAGGCAGCGAAAGGAGACTTTAGATTGATATCACATTCAATAGACCCACTGGCTGTGGATAATGA
The DNA here is from genome assembly GCF_041954005.1 of Priestia sp. BR_2. Taxonomy (NCBI): domain Bacteria; kingdom Bacillati; phylum Bacillota; class Bacilli; order Caryophanales; family Bacillaceae; genus Priestia; species Priestia sp. BR_2. Next base: position 46,706 of record NZ_JAVFHM010000281.1, read on the forward strand.
AAATCATGAACGCTGGATGCGAGAAGCCATCGCGGAAGCCCGGAAGGCCGAAGAGCTCGGTGAAGTTCCTATTGGCGCTGTCATCGTACGGGGCGATGACATTATTGGCCGTGGATATAATCTGCGCGAAACGACTTACGATGGGACGGCTCATGCCGAGATGGTAGCGATCCGGGAGGCCAGCCGGCATCTTGGAGCCTGGCGGCTGCTCGACTGTCGATTATACGTGACGCTGGAGCCTTGTCCCATGTGTGCAGGTGCCATCGTTCAGTCCCGGGTTCCGCAGCTCATCTACGGCACAAGCGATCCCAAGGCAGGCTGTGCGGGCACACTGATGAATCTGCTTCAAGAGCCTCGCTTTAATCATCGGACGCACGTGGTGGACGGCGTGCTGCAGGAAGAATGCGCATCGTTGCTGACTCAGTTCTTTCGGCGTTTACGCGGGAAAATATGATTTGATGTACCGAAAGAGGAATGAACACAGAAAACCCGGCCGTCATGGCCGGGTTTTCTTGTCTGCGATGAATAAAATTAGTAAGTGCTCATTTGGCTCATGGATTCCTCAAATTGCTCCATCGTGATGACGTCAGCGTCTTTTGGAATACCGATTTTGAACTCTTGTTTCGCGTTGATGTTGTTGTATTGGGTGCTACCCTTCACAGCCAACTTCACGTTCTCATTCGTTTCTGGATCATTGAAATCAACGTTCAATACAACATCTTGGTACGCAGGGAAATCTTTTTTATCGATAGCCGTGTTGATGTTAAATGTATTGATTTTCAGGTATTTCTGCATTTCTTCCAAGCCCGCTTTGAATTCGTCTTGGTTGACGTTGGACACTTCAGCTTTGGCAGCATCGATGTCTTCTTGGGTCAGACCCAGCAATTCGCGGTACTCGTCTTTAGCTGCAATATCAACAACCTTAGGTGCAACCTTGTTTACCATAATATCCAATGCTTCATTCAGGTTATCATTGGTTACAAAGAATTGTACCACTTGTTTAGCGTCAACACCTTCTGGAAGGCCGGCATCTTTAACATTGATCTCTTTGAAGTATTTCGCTTGGTCATATTCGCTCAGCACAGCTTCAAGGATTTCGTTAACGAATTTTTGGGACTTCTCGGTATCCAGGGTTTCAGGGTTAAATGTTTCGCCGGATTGCTCAGCAAGCTCTTTCATGTCCATCACGAGGAATTTGCCAACAACGTCTTCCGGGAACGGCAGCATAGGAATGCTTGGCACTTTAACGTAGATTTTCTCTTTCGTCATCACCATATCAATGTTGAAGGACATCGCCATGTCACCCTTCAAATTGATGCCCATGTTCATTTCGGTTTGCATTGGCTCAGCCTGGTAGATCCCGTCCAGTGTAACCTCCGCATTCTTCAGCATCGTCATCGCCTGTGTTACGCTTGGATCGCCTTCAACTGCAGGTATGTTAACTTGAAGGTCTTCAATGACAAATTTGCTCTTCATTTCGTAGGATGTCATCTTCATCGCGTTCGTAGCAGCATTGGTCATTGCCGCCTTAGGCTCTTCTTTTTTCGCGCAGCCGGAAAGCACAACTGTCACCGTGAGCAGCAGTGTCAGCATGATAGCTGCAAACTTCTTGTTCATTAAAATTTCTCTCCCCTCTAACAGTCAAAAAAATAACAGACCTTCTAATCATAAACCATTTAACCAAAATGAGAAACACTTTCTGGAATATTTGCTGAAATTTTATTTCCTTTCTTTTTCCATCCATCTTAATTTCAAACTTCTTAACATGCGAATAAGGTGGGGCCCCAACATATTACACTTGAACACTAATACGGAAGTTGGAAGCAAAAGGTTTCAAATCGAAAAAAAGAACTTCCTGTCGAATGTCAGGAAGTTCTCTCGATTCTTGATTTTTGGCGCCTTCTTATTTTGCTCCTAAAGGCTGTTAGCCCTCCGGATTAAAATGGCCATCCTGCTTGCGGATCTTCGCTCTGTGCGAGCCTGACAGCGGCTCCTGGCCGCCCCGGTCATGGTCCTTCCGCTGCCTCGGTTGTTCCTGTGCTTCAGGCACCGGAATCGACTTTGGTTTACTCATCTGATAGCCCTCCATTTCATGGATCACAGCGTTTGTTCTACGCAAACGGCCTTGATGCTTCGGTCTGAAAGGAGCATCACAGCTTTCACATTTATTCATGGAACTTAGTGATGCGTGATTTGCTGCAGCGTTTGAGCACACTCATGAATATGACGCGTATAATCGCCCACCATGCCTTGTATGTTCTCATTGCGCTCATCCGTCGTCGCGCCATCACGCTCTACATCGATCAGAGCGACCTTCACTTCCCGGGAATCCACATAGGTGCATTGAAAATCAAACGAATACTCCTGACGACCTGCTGCGCCAATGTGAATGCGGATGGCGTTCGGATCTCCTTCGTCTGCTGCCACTTCTGCACGATCCCCCGGTTTGAGTATGGTCGGCAGCCTTTCCTGCCAAGCATTGACCAGCGTCGATTGATCGACATTCAGTTCTGAGTTCATGTTCACACCTCCCCTTCTCTATAAATTGCGATAACAGGCGCTGTTTTATACAGCAGGTCCCCCAAGCATAAAGTGCTTAGATCTGAACCTTCTATGCATTTCTCCTCTGGTAAAAAAGGCATAAAGACCATAAAAAAACCGTTCCCCTAAGGAAACGGCTTGCATTTGTATATGTATGGCGGAGAGGATGGGATTCGAACCCATGTGGAGTTGCCCCCTAACGGTTTTCAAGACCGCCCCGTTATGACCGCTTCGGTACCTCTCCATGTGGAAATGATCACTGCAAATGAATCACGTGCAAAAATCATTATACCACAAGTCAACCTATGTTATCAACTTATTTCTTAGGTTCGATAATGCTAACATTCCCCATGTAAGGGCGAAGCACTTCCGGAATGACAACGGAGCCGTCGGCCTGCTGATAATTCTCCAGAATGGCTGCAACCGTACGCCCTACCGCGAGCCCGGAACCATTCAAGGTGTGAACAAACTCCGGCTTGCTCTTCGGCTCCGGACGGAAACGAATATTGGCACGGCGTGCCTGGAAATCTCCAATATTCGAGCAGGAAGAGATTTCACGGTATACGCCGCTCTCCGGAAGCCATACTTCCAGATCATAGGTTTTCATGGAGCCGAAGCCCATATCCCCGGTACATAGCGTCATGACGCGATAAGGGAGATTCAACAGCTGGAGCACTCGCTCCGCATCCGCCGTCATTTTCTCGAGCTCATCAAACGATGTTTCCGGATGCACAATCTTCACCATTTCGACTTTATTGAACTGATGCTGACGAATAAGTCCCCGAGTGTCGCGTCCTGCGGCACCCGCTTCCGAACGGAAACAGGAGCTGTATGCGACGTAATATTTAGGCAGATCCTCGCTATTTAGGATTTCCTCACGATGGTAGTTCGTTACAGGAACCTCAGCCGTTGGGATCAGGTAATAGTCGGTATCGCTAATTTTGAATAAATCCTCTTCGAATTTAGGCAGTTGTCCCGTTCCGTACAAGCTGTCCCGGTTGACGATATATGGAGGCAGCATTTCCTCATAGCCGTGTTTGTCGCTGTGCAGATCCATCATGAAACTGATTAAGGCACGCTCAAGCCGTGCACCCAGACCTTTGTAGAACGTAAATCGGGAACCCGTAACCTTCGCGCCTGCTTCAAAGTCCAAAATACTCAGGTTCTGGGCAATCTCCCAGTGAGCCTTAGGTTCGAAATCGAAAGCTTTAGGCTCCGCCCAGCGGCGAATTTCCACGTTCTCCTCCTCCGAGGCGCCGATCGGCACACTTTCGTGGGGAATATTCGGAATCGCCAAAGTAAGCTCGGATATGCTGGCTTCCAGCTCACGAACTTCCTCATCCATTGCTTTAATCTGGTCTGACACTTGGCGCATCTCCAGAATCAGCTCATCTGCATTTTCGCGATTTTTCTTCAGCTTGGCTACTTCAGCCGACACGGTGTTGCGGCGATTCTTCAAACTTTCGCTTTCCTGCAGCAATTCCCGGCGCCGGGAGTCAAGCTTAGGAAAATCCGCAATCAAATCGAGCGATTTGCCTCGATTCTTCAGCGCTTCTTCAACACGACTGTACTCGCTGCGCAATATTTTTACGTCTAACACGGGAAACCCTCCTAAAGTAAAACATCCATCAAGTATATCGAAGCAGCTGCCCTACCTGTTGATAAAAAGCCTTGGGACAAGGCTGCATTATACGTTGTTACATACGATACATCTTATTGCATTTCAGCGAAAAAGACAACTTGACTCCCACATACTGCCAAAGAGTCAAGATGTCTTCTACTGAAACTATTACGTTACGCCTGTGGCGCCGTCGCTCGGGAACGAACCATCTCCACAAAATATTGATGGAGCCGGTAATCGTCTGTCAGCTCCGGATGATAGGAAGCCGCAAGCAGATGGCCTTGTCTGGCTGTAACGATCTCATCCTTATACGTGGACAGAACCTCAACGCCCGGTCCCACTTCCAGAATAAGCGGAGCGCGGATGAAGACGGCTCGCACCGTTTCATCGATGCCCTTCACCGGCAAATCGGTCTCGAAACTTTCACGCTGTCGTCCGAACGCGTTCCGCGCCACCGTGATGTCCATCAGCTTCAAATGCGCTTCTTCGTCGCCTTGAATTCGCTCGGCCAGCACGATCAGTCCGGCACAGGTTCCGAATATCGGTTTGCCTTGGGCTGAAAACTGACGAATCGCATCCATAAAATCATACTTGCGCATCAGCTTGCCAATCGTCGTGCTCTCACCGCCAGGGATAATCAAGCCGTCAATGTCGTCCAGCTGCTCGACCTTCTTGATGGGCACCCCTTCGGCGCCAGCAAGCGTAATGCTTCGAATATGCTCTGCAACGGCACCCTGAAGTGCCAGTACGCCGACCTTCATGTTACCCCTTCTCTCTTACCAGCCGCGATCCTGCATGCGCTCAGCCGGACTAAGCTTGGATATCTCGATGCCTTTCATTGGAGCACCCAGGTTCTTGGAGACTTCAGCAATCAATTTATAATCATCATAATGCGTTGTCGCTTCCACGATCGCACGAGCAAATTTCTCAGGGTTATCGGATTTGAAAATACCGGATCCTACAAAAACGCCGTCAGCGCCCAGATGCATCATCAATGCGGCATCCGCAGGGGTGGCCACGCCACCGGCGGCAAAATTAACGACAGGCAGCTTGCCCGTCTCGTGAACGCCTTTCAGGAGGTCATAGGAAACACCGAGGTTTTTGGCTTCGGCATACAGTTCGTCCTTCGACATGTTGCGAACCTTGCGAATTTGGCTGTTGATCAAACGCATATGGCGAACAGCTTCCACGATATTGCCGGTTCCCGGCTCGCCCTTCGTGCGGATCATGGATGCACCCTCGCCGATGCGACGCAACGCCTCACCGATATCTTTCGCGCCGCATACGAACGGTACGGTGAAATCCCATTTGTCGATGTGGAACACTTCATCCGCAGGCGTCAGCACTTCACTCTCATCGAGGTAATCCACGCCGAGAGATTCAAGCACTTTCGCTTCAACGTAATGACCGATACGAGCTTTGGCCATAACTGGTATGGATACGACCTTCATGACTTCCTCAACGATGGTTGGGTCAGCCATACGTGCTACTCCCCCAGCAGCGCGAATATCGGAAGGAACGCGCTCCAGCGCCATAACTGCCGTAGCACCGGCAGCTTCAGCGATTTTCGCTTGTTCCGCATTCATGACGTCCATAATGACGCCGCCTTTTTGCATTTCCGCCATACCTCTTTTTACAGTAGATGTTCCTGTTTCCATGTCCCCTAGCCTCCCGATTATATGTTGTATCTCATCGCCATTTAGAGCATTCCCTGGCGATATGGTCTGTACCCGTATGGTGCATACTTGCAATGAATCTAACTTGATATTTTACCGCATCAAAATCAAATACACAACCCATTTACTCGGAATTTATCGGGTCCTTAGAAAAGATTTTTGATGGAATCAAACAAATCCGCGAAAAAGTCACCGATCGCACGGAGGAACAGCTTGAACCAGCCGGCCTTCTCTACTTCGTCTGCCGTGATAAGATTCACCGTTTCGGTCTGGGTTTCCTTCATGCCTTCGATTTTGTATGAGTAGGTTGCCGTACCCACCTTCGTATCCTTGGCGACAGGCGCCGTCACGCTGGAAGAATCCAGTTTGGCTTCAAAGGTAATGTTCTTTCCGCTAGAACCTTTAGGCACCACAAATGTGAGGGCTTTATCGGTCACCAGCCCAGCTTCCTTACCTTTGCCCTTCTTCACTTCGACGGTTTCAAATCCTTGCACGGTTGCTCCGGCTGCTTGGACTTCCTTCACTTCGAAGTTGTCAAAGCCGTAATCCAGGACTTTTTTGGTTTCCTTAAAGCGAGCCCCTTCGGATTTCGTTCCCATAACCACGCTGATCAAACGCATGCCGTCACGCTCAGCGGTACCGGCAAAGCAATAACCCGCCGCATTGGTATGACCGGTTTTCAAACCGTCCAAACCTTCGTAAGCATAGGCCTTGAAGTTCGTAATGCTTTTGTTGGCCTCCAGCATCCAGTTGTAGTTGATGATCGGACTCGTATCGCGCGGCCGGAATTTATGCGATTGAATGGCTGTAAATCTCGCAAAGTCAGGATGATCCTCAACGATATACTTGGCAAGTAATGCAGTATCCATTGCCGACATTACGGTTTCTTTATCTTCTGCAGGACGGTATTTCTCAGGCATATCTGCACGGCTAAGGCCTGTCGAATTAATGAAGAAAGCTGTCTTCAATCCCATCTTTTTCGCCGTATCGTTCATCATGGTAACAAACTCTGCTTCGGAACCAGCAATATGTTCAGCCAATGCTACCGTTGCATCATTCGCCGAGCCAACAGCCATGGCTATGTAGAGCTCTTCCACTGTATGTTGGTCGCCTTCAGCTAAAAATATCCGTGAGCCCACGGTCTTTTCAGCATTTTCCCCTACCGTGACTACGTCATCCCAAGCTAACTCGCCTTGTTTTACCTTCTCTGCCACGATATATTCCGTCATCATCTTCGTCATGCTTGCCGGCGGCAATGCTTCATCCGCATTTATGGATAACAGCACCTGGCCCGTAGATGGCTCGATCAAGACGGCAGAGCTCACTTCCAAGCCCAGCTGATCGACCGATGGCACTTTGTCCGGCTTCGTATTATTCGTAGCAGCCTTGTCCGTTGCCGCTTTGTCTTCCGTAGCTTTGGTTGTATCCGCTGTAGCCAGCATATTAGGCGCAGCGAGCGAAACCGCAGGCGCAGCAGAGAAACATAGTATATTAAAGAGCATCAAGGATGCCAGCGTTCTTTGAATTCGTTGTCGCTTATTCTTCTTTATAGACTTGTCTATCAATGGAATTACTCCCCTCTAATTCTCAATAAGTCATTAACTTGTTCTATTCTATCATAGGGGGGGTATCAAAAAAAGACAAGCTAGATGAATTTCATCCAGCTTGTCCAGGAAATAAATGACATATACTGTGTATCCTTATTCTTTTCCGTGAATTACAAGGAATAGTTAGGCGCTTCTTTGGTGATTTGAATATCATGCGGATGGCTCTCGCGGAGACCAGCCCCGGAAATGCGGATAAATTGGGTATCATTCCGCAGCTCCTCCAGGTTTTGCGTTCCGCAATACCCCATGCCGGAACGCAATCCACCGATCAACTGATGGATGGTATCTGCCAATGGCCCTTTATAAGCTACACGGCCCTCGATGCCTTCCGGTACCAATTTCTTGTCATCGTCTTGGAAATAACGGTCTTTACTGCCTTGTTTCATGGCAGCAAGGGAACCCATGCCCCGATAAGCCTTGAAACGGCGTCCTTGGTAGATCTCGGCTTCACCTGGGCTTTCTTCCGTCCCTGCAAACATACTGCCCAGCATAACGGCACTAGCGCCGGCTGCGATGGCTTTTGTAATTTCCCCGGAGTATTTGATACCGCCATCTGCGATAATCGGCACGCCGTACTCTTTAGCAACCGTTGCGCAGTCATAAATGGCTGTGATTTGCGGTACGCCAATCCCGGCAATAACGCGGGTCGTACAGATGGATCCAGGACCGATTCCCACTTTAACGACGGATGCGCCGGCTTCGATAAGCTCTCGCGTACCTTCGCCTGTAGCCACATTACCGGCGATAATGGTCAGATCGGGATACAATTCGCGCAGTTTGCGTACGGAATCAATAATATTGATGTGATGCCCGTGAGCGGAGTCAACGGTTATGACGTCTACACCGGCTTTCACAAGCGCTTCTGCTCTTTCGAAGGTATCTTTGGAGATTCCGATCGCTGCACCTACAAGCAGGCGGCCCTGAGCGTCCTTCGCTGCTCTAGGGAACTGAATCGCTTTCTCAATGTCTTTAATCGTGATAAGTCCTTTAAGAACATTATCCTCGTCCACCAAAGGCAGCTTCTCGATTTTATGCTTCTGCAGAATCATTTCGGCATCCTGAAGGGTCGTTCCAACCGGAGCGGTAACCAGGTTCTCGCTGGTCATCACTTCGCTGATAACCGTATTGTAATCATGAACAAAACGAAGATCACGATTCGTCAAAATCCCGATCAGCTTATTGTTCTCATCCACGATCGGAACCCCGGAAATCCGGAATTTGCCCATGAGTTTCTCAGCGTCGGATACAAGATGATCGGCATGAAGCGAGAATGGATTGGTGATGACTCCGCTTTCCGAGCGCTTCACCCGATCTACTTCTTCCGCCTGTTGTTCAACCGTCATATTTTTATGAATAATGCCGATTCCGCCTTCTCTAGCAATGGCAATTGCCAAAGGAGCTTCCGTAACGGTGTCCATACCTGCACTGATGAGCGGGATGTTCAATTTCACGTGCTCGCTCAATTTGGTGCTAACATCCACTTCTTTTGGAAGTACCTCGGATTTTCTAGGAACCAACAATACATCGTCAAAAGTAAAGCCTTCCTTGCTAAACTTATCTTCCCACACCTGGGTTATTCCTCCTTTTTGTCGTCTTCCTGCGGACTACAACTACTGTCAGAGCTGGACCGGACGGCATTTTCAAGTATTTTCAGAAATATATTATTGCCATCTTAGCAAAGGGCCCATAGGCTGTCAAGGATTGAATTGGCCCATTTCCTGAAGTTCGCAAGTATCCATCCAGCGCGTTGTCCTGTCTCTTTGGAGTGGACAAACGGACAGCTTTCTTCTATTAAATGGAGACTTATCCACGTTTAAGATTGACCTGCCATATTGCATCCCTTTAGGCATTTATCACGGAGACGATGCATGACTGCCGTTTAGTATCACCCAAGTCGGTTCGAGATAGTCCAGAATTCAGAAATCCACTTCACGGTATATAGGAAAAGACCGCTATCGATTACTCGATAACGGTCTTTATGGTTGTTCGCTTGGCGACGTCCTACTCTCCCGGGACCCTTCGGTCCAAGTACCATCGGCGCTGGAAGGCTTAACGGTCGTGTTCGGTATGGGAACGCGTGGAACC